>JBAXJV010000439.1:0-2438 GCA_037137675.1 bacterium
TGACAGCCTACAGCCTAAACCGCTACAGCCTTGGCGTCCCTGTGGGACGCCAGTGTTTTTTTATCCATTTTCCAAATCGGCACCACAGGATGCCGCTTGGAAATAAAGCTGGCTGGAGTTTATCATGAAGGGGTGGGTTTCACCAAGTTTTTATTTGCCGTTGCGCCCGACGCCCGGCCCGGCCAGGCGGGCTGGTTTTTTGGCATGTTCACAGGTGGCGGGAGTCTGATAGAGTTGCGGCTTTGAAGGCGGGCAGAAGATTATGAATGTACAGGAACTGATGGCGGTACAGGAACAGGCACTGGCGGAGGTGGCGGCCACTGGAACGCCAGACGAACTGGAAGCGGTACGCATTCGCTACCTTGGTCGCAAGGGGCAACTGCCTGCCATCATGGAGTCGTTTAAGAGCGCTCTGCCGGCGGATCGCCCGGCTCTGGGCCGCGCCGTGAACGAACTCAAACAGTCGCTGACAGCAGCGCTGGAGACGCGCAAGGCGGATTTGGAAGCGGCCACGGGCGCGGGCGCGGCGAGCGCCTGGGATGCAACGCTCCCCGGCGCCTGGCGGCGGGCGGGCTCGCTGCATCCTGTGAGCCAGGTCATCGCCGAGGCCATCCGCATTTTTGCGCGGCTCGGGTTCACCGTGGCTGACGGGCCGGACATCGAGGACGAGTACCACAACTTTGACGCGCTCAACACACCGGCGCACCATCCTTCGCGCGACACGCAGGACACTTTCTGGCTGGAGGGCCGACAGCTGCTGCGCACGCAAACTTCGCCCGTGCAAATACGCGTCATGGAAAGCCAGCCCCCGCCGGTGCGCATCATCGCACCCGGCCGCTGCTACCGGCGTGACACGACGGACGCCACGCATAGCGCCAACTTCCACCAAATCGAGGGCCTCTATGTGGACCGCACGGTCTCCATGGCCGATCTCAAGGGCGACATCACATATTTCGCCCGCGAAATGATGGGCGCCGATATCAACGTGCGCTTCCGCCCGCACTTTTTTCCGTTCACCGAACCAAGCGTGGAATACGACTTCTCCTGCCACGTCTGCCACGGCGCAGGCTGCCGGGTTTGCAAACAAAGCGGCTGGATCGAAATTTCGGGCGCCGGCATGGTCAACCCGAAAGTATTCCGCCGTGTTGGTTACGATGCTGAATCCGTCACCGGCTATGCCTTCGGCATGGGCGTGGAACGGATTGCTATGATTAAGTATGGCATCGAAGATATCCGGCTGCTCTACGATAACGACGCGCGCTGGTTGGAGGCGCTGGCCTGACGGCCGCGAAATCAATATGAGAATCCCACTGAGTTGGCTGTCCGAGTATGTGGACCTGAGCGGTCTCACGCCGCGCGACCTGGCGGCGCGTCTGACATTTTCCGGCACCGATGTCGAAGGCATCGAAACCATCGGATCCGCCTGTCCGGGCGTGGTGGCAGCCGAAGTGCGCGCGATCGCCAAACATCCCAACGCCGACCGTCTGCGCCTGGTCCGCGTATTCGACGGCACGTCGGAAATGGAAGTGGTCTGCGGCGCTTCGAACTTCGAGGCCGGCGCCCGCGTGGCTCTGGCCCGCCTGGGCGTTACACTGCCCAACGGCTTGACGATTAAAACCACTAAAATTCGCGGCGTGGCATCCTCTGCCATGCTCTGCGCGTCCGACGAGCTGGGCATTTCCGAGGACCACAGCGGACTGCTGCTGTTGCCGTCTGATACCGCGCCCGGCACTCCGCTGCTCGAAGTGCTGGGTCCGCCCGAAACGGTGCTGATGGTGGAGGTCACGCCGAACCGCCCTGACTGCCTGAGCCTGATCGGCATCGCCCGCGAGCTTGCGGCGCTCTGCGGCCGCAGCGTGAAGCGTCCGGACCTGGACTTTGCGGTGGCCGGAGCTCCCGTCAGCGGGCGTGCGCAAGTGTCGGTCGAGGACCCCCTGCGCTGCCCGCGCTATACAGCCAGGCTGGTGGAGGGAGCGCGTAACGGCCCCTCGCCGGAATGGATGCAGCGCCGGCTGCGGGCCGCCGGGGTGCGTCCGATTTCCACTCTGGTGGACGTGACAAACTACGTGATGCTGGAATGCGGCCAGCCGCTGCACGCCTTCGATCTGCGGATGCTCAAGGAAACGCGGATCGTCGTGCGCCGCGCCGTCGCCGGGGAAAAAATGCGCACACTCGACGGCACGGAGCGCGCACTGACGCCTGAGATGCTGGTGATTGCCGATGGCGCGCGCCCGGTGGCGCTGGCCGGGATCATGGGCGGCGCCGAGAGTGGAATTGCGGACGACACGACAACGGTCCTGATCGAAAGCGCCTGCTTCGAGCCGACCGGGATACGCGCAACGGTCAAAGCGCTCGGGCTCTCCTCCGAATCGTCCTACCGCTTCGAACGCGGCGTGGACATCGGCAACTGCGACTGGGCCAGCCGCCGCGCGGCACAG
>JBAXJV010000440.1:0-2432 GCA_037137675.1 bacterium
TGTGGACTGGATTGTGGCTTTTTATCGCTCTCAGATTGCTCCTGCCATCGGGTCGCGCTGCTCCCTTCAGCCCAGTTGTTCCGCCTATTTTCTGGAAGCCGGTCGCACGCACGGTCCGCTGTGGGCGCTGCCTCTGACGGCGGACCGGCTGGTCCGTGAGCCGTCGGTTGTGTCTGCCGCGCAGCATCCCGTGACAGCAGGCGAGCGCGTGCGCTACGCTGATCCTCTGTCCGATCACGACAGCAGCTGGCGGCGCGGGGATAAGGTGGAAACTGGAAATCAGAAACCAGAATTCAGAATTCAGAATTCAGAATGAAGACAATGCTTCGAACTACTGGACAGTCGGTTTTCGTACGGCTTTTATCTCTGCTGATACCGGCGCTGGCCGCGACGGTACAGGCCGGAGAAACCGTCGGCGTAAGCGCCACGCTAGCCACCACCCTGGCTGCGGAAAAAGATCATGCTGGCGCCGCGCTTGAATATCGCCGGGCAGCGCTGGAGGAGACCGTGAACGCCGGGCTGCAGGCCACCTGGACGTGGTTCGCCGCGCGGGAAAGCCAGCTGGCCGGCCAACGCGCGGCGTCTGAGGCTTTGATAGACCGCTTCGAAGAGTTAGATCCCGGGCGCGTCACGGACGCTCAGTTGCTGCGCGCGGAAAACGCCATGGTCGACCGCAGCTGGAGCGAAGCCGCCTTTTTCTACCGCAGCCTGGCTGAGGCACCCGGTATCGACCAGGGCCTGCGCCGTTACGCGGCGCGGCGTCTGGCTGCCGCCGAACTGCGACAGGGACAAACAGCCGCCGTCAGCCGTGCGCTGGCGCTCTCGCCCGCCGACGAAACTGCCGCAACGGCGGCCCTCGACCGCTGGCAGAGTACATCCCGCAAGCGCCCCTGGCTAGGTGGCTTGCTGGGGCTGATTCCCGGCGCCGGCTATGCGTACAGCGGAGAATATGCCAGCGCTGCCCGCTCGGCGATTCTCAACGGCCTGTTCATCTGGGGCATGCTGGATACCGCAGCCGACGACAATTGGGGGCTGTTTGCGGTGGTCTCATTCTTTGAAGTCACCTGGTACAGTGGCAGCGTTTATGGCGGAGTTGACGCCGCCCAGCGCTACAACCGCGACCGCCTTGACGAAGCCGTGCGCGGCGTGCAGGGGCAGGCCGCCTTTCAGTCCTCCCCCGCCGCCTTCCCGCTGCTCTCCCTGCAGTTCACCTTTTGAGGCTTGAGAAAACGGTAATTTCTAATGCTGATTTGTGCTTGCCCGGGCCGCGTAAATAAGCTAACAATAATGCCGCTATGAAAATCATAACCATGCTTTCGGCAGTGATAGTCTCCGCAATCGCCATTTCATCGTATGCGGCAACGGAGAGCGGGGCCATGGCCACGCAGGGCTACCTTTCCTACGGGAGCAGTACGGCACCCAAAGACGGCGACTACTTCGGCGGCCCGCATCGCTGGTCGTTTGGCGCCTTCATGGACCACGATTTGCGCCCGGTCACCATCGCCGGGCAAAAGGATACATCCTGGCAAAACGACCGGGTCATGGCGTTTGTCGGGTACGACCCGCTGTCCTGGATGACCGTGCAGGTGGGCGCGGGCAGCAGCACGCTCAATCTTGATGACGGTTCACGAGATGGGAAAACCGAATGGCAGCTGGCGTTGCGCCTGCGCCTGATGGAGTACATGATCGTGGATCCGCCGGTGGGCGACGATCCGTATTATCTGGGCATCGAAGCCATGGGGCGCTACGATCACGGCCAATCCGAGGGCGGCCTGGGCAACATTGATTGGAACCAGTACGACGCTGCGCTGACCGTCCATCTTTCCACGCGTCCCGAACAGGTGATGATCGCGGACAAAATTGACATCTATGCCGGCCCCGGAGTTTCCATGCTGAATGGCACGCGCAAGGGGTTTATATCAAGCAGTGACATCAGCGCGGATCAGGTGATCGGCTTTGTAGGCGGACTGGTGCTCACGCTCGGAAGCAATTTCTCCATCGGCTTAAACCTGGCCGATTTCGGCGGAATGTCTTACGGCGGCGAAATTGTGTTTCATTTCTGAGTTGGCAGCAACGTGTCTGCCATGCACGCCTGCTCCAGCGTCAGCTCGGCGTCAGCTATCCAGCCCGGTCGGCTTGACGCTTTAAGTGCGCATTCGGCCGCAGTCCATGGCGGTTGATTAGATGCCAGTTGGGCCAGCAGCAGGCCTAGCGCGTCACCGCTGACATCCTTCAAATTCATCTTTACACGCCGTACGCTCCATCCGTCTGGTGCGGCAGGCGAATCCAGTTCCTTGATGGTTGCCGGAATTGTCCCCAAACTGTCATGGACCATGGCTGCCAAGGTCGTTGCGTTGGTGCCGGTCACTGCTGGCTGGCGTAATCGGGCAAGCCGGTCGTCGCGGAGTGCCACCACACGTTGCAGGGCCTGC
>JBAXJV010000441.1:0-2429 GCA_037137675.1 bacterium
CCCCGTCCGCAAACGGCGACCCGACGAATGTGTTGAACTTCTGGGACAACGGGACGCGCTATAGCTCGACCAATAATCTAGCGGGTGCTTTCCAGCTAAACAAGCTGGTGCTTGCGAACGTCTCCGGCATCACCAACGCGATTTGCGGCAGCAATCTGGCCTTCACCGTCAACGCGGCGACGGCGCCACGTCTGGAATACCAGTCTGGCGGCGGTGGCTTTGTGATCAGCAACGCGCTTTCGCTGGGCGCCGGCATGATCTTCGGGGGTGCAGGCGGCGGCACTCTCGTGCTGGCCAGTAATGTCACGGGCGGCCAGCCCCTGATCAAGCAGGGGCCGTGGACCCTGGCGCTGGCTGGTTCAAATACCTTTGCCAATCCGGTGGTGGTGACCAACGCCAGCGCAGGCATCATCCGGCTGGATAACAATAAAGCCCTCGGCACCAATTCCGTGACGGTTTCCGACGGCGGCAGGTTGCTTAGCGGGGTAGCGTGCATCTTCGCAGACAACAACCAGTCCGACCGGCAGGGCTTGGTGACGGACGCCGGATCGGTATGGACAAATAGCAGTTCACTGGTGATCGGGAAAACCTCTGGCTCGCGCAATAACGCGATAACGGTCAGGGACGGCGGCCAGCTTACTGTTGGCACTTACCTGAGCGTTGGGGTAAGCGGCGCTATGAACAACACCTTGACTGTTGCCGCAGGCGGATCCGTCAAGCCGGCTGGCATGTTCTGCGTGGGCGGGGATGTAAATACAGCGGCTGCTGGTGCTGCCACTAACAACACCGCGATAGTTACAGATGGCGGGCAGCTGAATCTTGGCGTGCTGTATGTCGGGTACGCGATGAGCCGCAACAACAGTTTGATCATAACCAATGGCGGGCAAGTGTCCTATTCTGCTGCTAGCTGCATCGGAAAAAGTCCTGGAACAGGCTCTGGCTCTGTTTCGAATATTTGCGTTGTCAGCGGGGCAGGTTCGGTTCTCTCCAACAACAACGGCGGCGTCTTCTCGATAGCTGATTACTCGAGTATTGGCAATGTGCTGAGAATTGAGAATGGCGGCGTCGGTATGTTTGCCCCATCCGCTGTCAATATGGGATCGTATGACAGCTCGAATAATCTTATTGAGATCAGGAACGGTGGCAGATTTGTCGGCTTCCTGAATATGTGCAATTCATCCGCCGGGCGGAACAACTACAATGAGTTCCGGTTGACGGGCACAGGTAGCGTGATGAACGGAATAGGCGTACCGTCATCTATATCAACGGCCGGACCCAACGACTTTAACACCGCATGGATTGCCGATGGGGCGGTGGCCTCGAATTGTTCATGGACGGTGGTGGGCTCGTCGGTCACGGACAGATCAACGCGGAATCAATTGATTGTGACCAACGGCGGCTGTGTAATTGCCGATGTAGGGACGTCGTATGTTGCCAGTGGCTTACTGGCCAGCAATAACGCGATCGTTGTGACGGGGACCAATCTGGATACCGGTGCTGCTTCCCTCTGGAACAGCAGCGGAAAGGACCTCTATGTCTCTAGCGCAATAACCAATATTGGAAATAGCATCATCATCCGTGACGGCGGCGTGATGACCAATGTCGGAACGTTGCAGCTGGCGTCGGCTGCCGGTTCTTCGAACAACAGCCTGACGGTGGATGGCGGCGTTCTGCAGGCGACCACGGTGACCTGTAATAACGGCTTGCCAAACTGGGTGATG
This sequence comes from bacterium, assembly GCA_037137675.1. Classification (GTDB taxonomy): domain Bacteria; phylum Verrucomicrobiota; class Kiritimatiellia; order CAIKKV01; family CAIYGI01; genus CAIYGI01. The sequence goes on from JBAXJV010000441.1 coordinate 1,722, forward strand.
CTGAACGGTGCCTGTTCAGTGACAGTCTCGAATATGGTGCTGACCAATGCCGGGCAGAACGTGATTTTCAACGGCGGCACGCTCAATATTAAGCATGCTCTGGTCAGCAATGGATTGGCGCAGGTGCTGGGGGATGGCACGCAGCTCGCAGCGCTGTCTGTTCAGCAGGGTGGCACAAACATTTTTGCCAACGGCTTGCTGATCAACACCAACGCCACCCTGACGGGCATTGGCACGGTCATCGGCGGCGCGGTGGGTGTGTCGCTCACCAATGGCGCAACTATTGCGCCGGGTTTGACCGGTGTCGGCACGCTGACGATCGGCGGAAGCAATTTGACTTGGAACGCCGGCGGGACATGTATCATCGGAATCACCAATTTCGTCGGTGGCGCCGGGGTGGGCTATGACACGATCAATGTCAGCTCGCAGCTGGCGCTGGTAGCCGATGTCGGAAGCAGCAGCCTGGTGATCCGCATATCTTCAATGGGCGCGCTGGCGGCGAACTTTGTCACCAATATCTCCTACAATCTTCTGGTGGCTTCGTATGCGACGCTTACGGGCTTCGAGCCCACGAAGTTCACGGTCAATACGGACGATTTCCAGAACACTGTGGATGGCACATGGGGTGTGGCGAGCTTTGATAACAAGCTGTACGTGACCTATCGGCCATTGTCGGATGCCGGCTCAACTTACACCTGGGCCGCGCCG
>JBAXJV010000442.1:0-2425 GCA_037137675.1 bacterium
GAAAAAGAAAACGGTTCCCGGAGTGGCCCCACTGGGTGAACTATTGGTATACCCGGCACCATTGGTAACGGATACCGAACCGAAATACCTGGCGGGCACATCGGATGAGCGAATCACAGAATTCCAATTACCAGAAAGATAATTCTGGCGCGCACTATCGGACAGTCCGATCCAAACCGCAATCCGGCCTCCGCCTCCGCCGCCTCCACCGGTGGGGGCATTGGTATTGATGGCGCCATTGCCGCCATTCGCCTGCAGCACCCCGTTGACACTGCCGTCGAATGAGGCACAGGTCAGATAGATTGCACCGCCCGATCCGCCACCACAGGGCGTATCGCCCCACACAAGAGAGCCCGTCCCGCCATTGGCGGTCACCGTCCCATTAATCCTCATCAGCCCCCTCGACATGACCCGGACGACGCCTCCGCCATGTCCGGCGGCGATCAATTCAGTGTAAACACCGCCACCGCTGCCGGGATCAAGGGGGCCATTCGTCGAGCCATATGATGCTCCGCCGGCCGAGGTTGACCCTATTCCCCCTTTCCCACCATAGCCACCACCACCCGACCCGGCACTTCTGGATACCGTATTGGTTCCCCTCCCAGGTCCTGCCCCCCAGGCATATCCGCGACCATTGGCATTGATCCCGCCGCCATTTTGGATTTCCAGCCCGCCCACTTGCAGGAGAGGTGCCCCACCGTTCGTCGAGTTGGAAAAGGGGTAAATCCAGCAATTCGACGAAATTGTCAACGTATTCGCCACCCCCACCATAGTTCCGTATGAATTGGTGTAAACCCCATTCGTTACGCCACCATAGACGACCAAGCTAGCGCCATTGGTCAACGTCAATGCACCACCACACTCCAGGATTGCATGCGCAGCAACCACCACGCCACCCGTTACCACGGTGAGATCATTCGTGGACAGTAAACTCGACCCATCCAGAACCCCCAGAGTTGAACCATTCAAGACCCGCAGATTCGCCGGGGCCCAGACATTGGTTGACTGAAAAACGAAATAGCCATTCAATCCCGAAGCTGTACCCGACCAGGCCGTCAGAACATTATCCAACAGCGCCGAATCGGAGAAATATAACGTCCCCACTTGTGGTGCGGCTCTCTCAGCCGGCGCATTGATATCCACAGGATAGGGGGTTGTGCCGCAATTCACGGAAAATTGGACCCCAGGTGTGCCCAGTAGCGATTGATAATGGACAGAAATCCGTCCGCCCCCACCTCCGCCGTAGGAATATTGGATGTGGCTTACATCGAAGGCGCCCTGGCCACCGTTGGCCCGCAGGATCCCATTGGTGTTTCCACCGAAAGAGGCACAGGTAATATAAATCGCGCCGCCCGACCCACCACCGCCACCTGCCTGTCCTGCAACTCCTCCGTTTCGACCGTTGGCGGTCACCGTTCCGTTGATCGTCACTTCCCCGGAGGCCTCGATTCGCACGGCACCACCGCCATGCCCGAATACATAATCGGGATAAACCCCACCACCGCTACCAGCTTCGAGCGGCGCGGCAGCTGAACCATACGATTGCCCGCCCGGGTATTTCGAAAGCCCCATTCCGCCTTGCCCGCCGTAGCCTCCGCCGCTGAGATAACCACCGGCAGTGGCGCCACAACCGGGGCCCATCGCACAATAGTACCCCCGCTCATCGGCCAGAATCCGGCCGCCGTCATTGAGCGTGAAATTGCCACAGGCCACCCACACCCGGTTCGACATCTGGTTGGTCATGAATGCCGTGGGCAAGGTCATCGTCCCGTTACTCAACACCGTCACATTGCTTGCGGACAGGCAGGTGGTCCAATTCGTGAAAATTACCGTCGCATTGCTCACAATGAGCGCGCCCATGGAGTAGGCCTCGCTGAGCGTTGCGGTACCAGACTGCAGGATGACTAGATCGTTCGGACCGGGCATTCCTCCCGGCGCCCAGTTGGTGTAACTTGTCCAATTGCCCACGCCCGTCCAGGTTTTTGTTTCGCCGGTCCGGGAAGCAAACACAGCCATAAGATTCGTGCGGACCTGGTTCATGGTGACGGCCAGAGGATTCGCCGTCGCCTGCCCGGCTGGAACGGACGTCCCCACCCAGATCAAAAAGGTGTAATCCGGGTCGGGCGTAGCCAGTATTTCGGCCACCTGCGTTCCGTTGGTGTACCAGCCATTCACACTATTGGAGGTCACCGACCCATTCTGTCCCGCCGAAACCGCCAGCTGATACTGGTTGGTCCAAAGCCAGGTTAACGTGACGTTCGTCGTCATCGCGAAAACAGCCCGGGTACTCACTTCGTTTGTGATCAGGGTTCCCAGCGTGGTATCGGTGAGGCGCCATCCGAGACAGGACCAGCGCAATCCATTCGCTTCGCTCGCGGGCGTGGCGACTGTATTGGTAATCACCGTGTTGTTAACGAAAAGCCAT
>JBAXJV010000443.1:0-2422 GCA_037137675.1 bacterium
TGGTGCGCGCGGCACGAACAGTACTGCCACGGATAAGCGCTGGCAGACGGCGCCCGGGAACGATCGCATCAGCATTGAGAGGTCCGGCTGAGCCAAGACGATCCAGAAAGCGATCGAGATAAGCATAGCTCATCCGTTCCTGATCAATCGGCGAGGCGTCGGCAAGAATCGAGGCCAGTCGTCTGGCCATGGCCCCAAACATCCGCTGTTCCAGGCAGCGCTCGAGGAACCAGATGTCATTGGCATCGGCGGTCCCCGCTGCACGGATGCGATCCGCGTTTTCCAGCATGAATTGGAAAGCCATGTCCGGCTGGGCGATGTAATCCAGCAGGATGCGGTACAACGCTGCGGCGGCTTGCGTGGTTTCCGGTCCCGGTGTGGCAACCTTCAACATTTGCTTGTAACGCGCCACGGCCACGCGATAGTCGCCTGCCGCGCTGGCATTTTCGGCTGCCAGTTTGAGTAGTCCCGCAGGAACGTCCGAGTGTTTAGCGAAATACAAGCGAACCGCCGGTAGTGCGGCCACAGTGTGTCCAAGCTCCTGGCTAAGTTGAAGAATCTTAGTCATATCTTCAGCCGTCAGGGCGTCCGGGGACTTCTGTCCCTTTACCAGCAAGGCGGCAAAAACCTCCTGGCGCGGATCTGCTGGAGGGGTCTGGGCATGCACTGTCGCACCTAGTACGACGGCACCGGCAAGCAGGACAAGCAGGGCTTTTTTCATAGCGGCGCGCTCTTTTCCGGCGCGGATTTGGTTGCGCCTTGATTCAGTTGCGTTTCAATTCTTGGTAATAGCTGTTTGGCTTTTGCCGCATGCGGACTGTCAGGGTAGCCAAAAATGAGCTGGGCGCATTTGTCACGGGCTTTGGCGTAGTCCCCTTGCTTATAAGCCACCAGCACGCTTTTCAGGAGCATGCTGTCCAGGAACTGGGCGTCCGGATAGTCCTCGAAGGTCTGTTCGAGCAGAGATGAGGCCTGCCCAAGATCATTCTGCTCAATATAATAATCCACTAATCTGGCCAGCGCATCGCCGGCGTACGGGCTTTCCGGATAACGTTCCGCGCAGATTTTGTACTCTTGAATGGCCGCTACAGGTATTCCGGTCCCGGTTTTCTTGTTCAGCGCCATCTTCTCAATGGCCTGGGCGATGCGGAACTGGGCTTCGCCTTTGGACTCCGCAGTTTTAAGAGCCAAAACCTGCCGGAATACTCCAATTGCCTCCGGATAATTTTTGTTGGCCATGCGCACATTCCCTATTCCCATGAGCGCCTGATCTACCAGCGGAGAGTTTGGATACAAACGGCCAAACAGATTGCAGGTGGACAGCGCTGCGGCCATATCGTCGCATTCCAGATGCAGCTCCCACTTGGTTTTGAAAGCCGCCTGTTTCAAAGCAGACGGAATGGGCTCGCGGGTGCGGATTACCGACTCCGTGCGGTCAATCCCCTCCGCCGCCTTTTCGCGTGCGCCCTTGGCGAGCCCCATGCTCTTGAAAATCCTCGCGAGCTCCAGGTATGCAGAGGCCTCGACGAGGTTTTTACGGGCCCTGATGAGCGGGTCGAACACCACGTCCTGTGTGGCCCGCGGACGGTTGTCAAGCTCGCCGGCAATTGGAATGATCGCCGTCACCGTTCTGGCCATATCGCCGCCGATATGTAATTCGTCAACGTAGGTGGCCACAACTTCGTCGTTCAAAACACAGCTCAGCACATTGTCGCTTTGATTTGGCAGTGCATCTCCGGTCTGCCCTTCAATCGTCAGTGTTCCGACAAAACGTCCGGAATGAATAACGGCGGCTTTGCCTTGTTCAGTCAGCTTAAGCGTGACTTGATCGCGGATCTTGTAGCGTGTCTGGCTGTCTGATCCAGCGTTCGCCGTCTCGCCTTGTTTGACGGCGTTTGTCAGGGAATCGTCCTCTTCCGCTTTATATCGTGAGACGACCGTGATGGTCGCACTGTCCGCTGCATCCGTGGTGTCTTTGTCGGCATCCTGAAGCAGGATAAACACCGGCTGCCCCAGAAACGCCGCCGACGCCAGGCTCTCGAAATCTCCCAGCATGAAACTCAGCGAGGCTGTGGAAACTACGGCTACCTCGCCGGTCCGCGCGGTCCTGGTTGCCCCGATTTCCGTCATCTCATCAATGTAAGTCGCCATGATCCGGTCACCGCCTGTGACCTCCAACTTTCCGTTGCCGGGGTTGGGCTGGCCGATTTCTGTCGGGATCGAACTGATCGCGATCTGACCAGCGCCTGACAGGGGCGCAAGATCTATGGTTTCGCGGTCGCCGTGGGTTGTCTGCAGGAGCACAGCGGAATTTTTCCCAAGACTGGCAAGCACAGGCAAATCGTTATCCTCGACCCGGACATAAAATCTGCGCCCGGCCTCCGCGTAACGCGATGTCGGGCTGTTCGAATCCACGCAAGTG
>JBAXJV010000444.1:0-2419 GCA_037137675.1 bacterium
CCATCAGTGTCCTGTTGAAAGACCTGGTAATCCTGGACTCCCTCATCAATATATACGCCAAAATTACTGGTCATGAACACCTCCCTTGATTGAAGCTACCCACCCCCGCCCCTCCCAGGAGGGGAGCTTTCGTTCCGTTCCCCCCTGGAATGGTTATATATTGATTGACAAGAAATCGCTTTTTGGCGCTCCGGGCAGGCACGCCCGTTGGGAACGATCGGAAACATGGTTTCCCCCCCCTGCGGCGGATACCGACATACCGGCAAGCATACGGGCATCCGGCGGGAAGGTCAAGATTGGGTAGCAACACGCCTTGCGGAGCAAAGCAGCTGCCCTGAGCCCCGCTGCGGACCGGTTTTGCGGTGAGCGGCGCCGGCCGGCGACAAACCGCCCCGCCGATTTCAACCCGGAAGCCTACGCCCGGCAGGCGTTCGGTATCGTGGGCGGCGAGGAGCCGATCAAGGTTCGGCTTCTGTTCGAATCGAAACTGGCCGCCTACATCACCGAGCGGCAGTGGCACCCCACGCAGGAGTTTCGGACACGCGCGGATGGCCGCATCGAAATGCGGCTGGAGAGGACCGGGCGCAAGGAGCTCCAGCAGGAAGGCTTCGCCCGTCGCCTCCCAAGCGGTGCGAGCTCCTGAAATTCTCCCGGTGATGAGCCGATACAGGCGCCACTGGTTGCGTACAGCGGCGTCATCCTTGCGTGCAGTCGCGCAGCGAGTCCGACTTGGAACCATTGATGCTGTCTAAAGCAGTTAGAGCGGGCCAAAACAGGACAAGCGCAAACCACCCCCGCCCTATCAACGCTTCACCGACCAGGATAATCAGCAGACTTCAAGCACATACCGGCATGCATTCGCCTTGAGCCAGGTCTCGGGAGATTCGCCCAAGCGCGTCAGATAGAGCTAAATGGCCCGGGTTTGCTCATTTTCCAGAACATAAAAGTTCGAAAGCTGGAATTCCGCGGCCACTTGCTCATGCTCGCCCTTCGTATCGATCACGGTTACCGAATCCTTTACCAGTCCTGGTCCACGCTCATCAACCTCCGCAATCACCAGCGGATGCCGAGGCATATTTCCCGCAGGAGACTCCGGGCAGATATTCCCGATCCAGTACAGCTTCCCATTGGAATGCCTCAGTAGCCGCGCAAACGCACTGGGGGAATAAAATGGCTCGTCCGTGGCATATCGCCAGTCGCGCACCGGCCCCCAATGGTACCCGCCGTCCTCGCTGACCGTCAGCCAATGCCGCCCCGGCTGAGTGACCTTTATATCCCCCCCCGGACAAAATAATTTGTACACATCCGTACTGCCCCGGATCCCCATCACGACCCGGCCGTCCTTCAGCTCCGCCAGCGTCGGCTCCATTAACCCGCGCCCCGACCATGCCAGCGGCACCGCGATCTCACTGGAAACCTCCCAGCGATAATCGTCGGCCCGTTCGTCCCACGTCCCGAGCATGCATCGCACCCCGCACGTCCTTTGCTCGCCTGCCGCCGTGTGAACCTTCGCCGCCACCGAAAACGGATACAGCAGCGTCCCTGCGCGCGTCACAATCGCCGTATACCCCCCGTACATTTTGTTATTTTTAAGATACTCCGCCTTGCCCCAATCCGCCTCGTCATAATCAGCGCCGTCCTCATACTTCAGCAGCCGCGGTGCGCTGAACGTCCGCCCTTTATCGCGCGACACACAATAGAGGCCGTGATCGAAGTAGCTCTCCACTCCCTGCCAGGATGCTTCCAACGCCTCCGGCCCCGTCCCCACAAACAGCCGCTGAAAGTCAAAGCGCACATCATGCCCCCGCAACGGGTCGAAACAAACCGCAAACCAGGCATCTTCCCGTTCAAATCCCCCTTGCCTGGGGTTCTCCTTTGACAGCGTTTCATATCCGCTGAAACTCGCCCCGTTATTCTGCGAATGCCGCACCGCCAGCGACGGACAGTAATCACTCTTGATCGAGTAGGTCAGCCGCTCCGTTCGGTACCGACTCGATCCGCCCCAGCCAATAACCTGCACCATTGCCGCCCCATACTGGCCATCGGGATACTGCTTGTAAGGACAATAAACCGACTTACTGACCCGTGCCTTGCTCATCGTTATCTCCTTTTTGGTGCGGTCGCACATCCGAGACCATATACCCAATCGCAAGCCTTATTTGTCGCTTTGTCGGAACATTCCCTTATTTCCCGATGATATCAGCAGATATCCGCCTGCGTATCCGCCGGGTTTCAAACCAGTTCCACATCAGGTTCATATTCGGCGGTTATTACCGCAATTGCATCCGGGTGCGTGGGTTTTACGGCGTTGCCCCAGCTGCAGATGGTTTTATAAGATTCCTCATTGTCTTCCGCCATAGCTTTAATTGACAAGAAATCGCTTTTTGGCGCTCCGGGCAGGCACGCCCGTTGGAACCAA
>JBAXJV010000445.1:0-2413 GCA_037137675.1 bacterium
CCGGACATTCTCCGAATCATCGCCGGCATCGATGAATTCAAGGGGGCGTGGAGGGCGTTTGGACAAATCGCGCCGGACAGATTGAATCTGCTCCGCAAGGTGGCAACAATCGAGTCGGTCGGATCGTCCACCCGTATCGAGGGGGTGAAGCTGACCGACGGCGAAATCGAACGCCTGTTGTTCGGCGTGGGACTGAAACGCTTCCGGTCGCGGGACGAGGAAGAAGTGGCTGGTTATGCCGAAGCCATGAATCTGGTGTTTGAGTCCTACGGCGACATCCCGGTCAACGAGAACCACATCAAACAGTTGCACCAGCTTCTGTTGAAACATTCATCCAAGGACGCGCGGCATCGGGGCGAATACAAGAAACAACCGAACAATGTGGAGGTCTTTGACGCGGACGGGAAAAGCGCGGGCGTTGTTTTCGAGACGGCCACGCCATTCGATACGCCGCGGAAAATGCGGGAACTGCTGGAGTGGTATGACAGGGAGACTCAAGCCGACCGTCATCACATCCTGATCCTGATTGCCGTTTTTATCGTCTATCTTCTCGCCATCCATCCCTTCCAGGACGGCAACGGTCGGCTTTCCCGGATTCTGACCACGCTGTGCCTGTTGAAAGCCGGCTATCTTTATGTGCCCTACAGTTCCCTGGAGCGCGTCATCGAGGAGAACAAGGACCGTTACTATCTCGCCCTGCGGCGGGCGCAGACAACCCTCTACGCCGGCAACGCCCGGTTGGGTGATTGGCTTGCATTTTTCCTGCATTCGTTGAAGAAGCAGTCAGACGCCCTGGCCAACAGACTCGATCAAGAGAAGAAGCTGCTGGTGATTCCCAAACTTTCGCAAGACATCCTCACCGCCGCGCGGGAACAGGGCCGTCTGACCATCCGGGACATCTGCCGGCTGACAGGGGCCAACCGCAACACCATCAAGGCGCATTTGAAGGAAGTTGTGCGAAAGAGACTGCTGTTCCGCGAGGGTACAGGCAAAGGCTCATGGTACCGCCTGTGTTCAATAACGCGCCCCCACTTTCCCAACTAAATTCCCTGTAAATTGCTATTTGAAGGGAGGCCTGAATTTGCTGAATGCCTGCTCGACAGCAAAAAAACATTGTCGTTCGTCGTTATTCATGGCATTATTATGGGCATGACATGCATTTTTGACGACTTGTTTTATGACGTGAAGCGCCTTTTCATGGACTTGGCCCATGGTTCAGCGACATATTTGCAGGCAAGGGGGTGCGAATGAAACGAACAGCATATCGGGATTTGCTGGCATGGAAAACCAATCCTTCCCGCAAGCCATTACTAGTGCAGGGGGCGCGGCAGGTTGGAAAAACCTGGTTGCTCAAAGAGTTTGGCCGCGATCAATATACGTCCTGCGCCTATTTCAACTTCGAGGAGACACCGGCGCTCAAATCTCTTTTCGATGGGGATCTTAAACCGGAAAGAATACTGGAAACGCTTGCCGCGTATCAGGGGCAATCCATCGTTCCATCCAAAACGCTTCTGTTTTTTGACGAGATACAGGCCTGCCCCAGGGCGCTTACCAGTCTGAAGTATTTCTGCGAACAAGCGCCGGAGGTTCAGCTTGTGGCCGCAGGCTCGCTTCTGGGGGTAAGTGTCGGGAAAACGACGGGGTTCCCCGTCGGAAAGGTCCATTTCCTGACCTTGCATCCGCTCAGTTTTTTCGAATTTCTTGAGGCACTGAACGAAGGCGCCCTGCTTGAACTACTACAGGGGAAAACGACTTTCGAACCGATTGCCGAATTGCTTCACGATAAGCTCTCGGGGTTGCTGCGGATTTTTCTGTTTACGGGCGGCATGCCGGAAGTTGTCCAATGTTATCGCGAGACAAGGGATTTTTCGGCGGTTCGCGCCATTCAAAAAGACATCCTGCATGCATACCAGAGGGATTTTTCGAAATATACGACAGCGACCCAAGCGGTGCGGGTTTCGGAAATCTGGCGGTCCATTCCCGCGCATCTTGCCCGTGAAAACAAGAAATTCAAATATGGAGAGGTCCGAAAAGGCGGCCGGGCAAGTCAGTTCGAGTCGGCGGTGGAGTGGTTACGCAGCGCGGGACTGATGGTCACCTCCGTCAATGTCACTGCGGCGCGCTTGCCGTTGGCGGGGTATGCGGACCATGCCCGGTTCAAGGCTTATCTGCTCGATTGCGGACTACTTGGCGCTCTGATTGATCTGCCTGCCAGGATCACCACGCTCGGTAACGCCGCGTTTTCGGAATACAACGGGGCGTTTGTGGAAAATTTTGTGGCCGCGGAACTCGCCCGTAAAAGCGACGGGGAACTCCATTATTGGATCAGTGAAGGGATCGCCGAAGTTGATTTCCTCATCGCGCATGACGGAGAAATACTGCCCCTTGAGGTTAAAAGCGGCATGAATCGCTC
>JBAXJV010000446.1:0-2409 GCA_037137675.1 bacterium
ATCGGTTATCTCAGGAAACGCGCTGCCTTTGATCCGGAAGAACATCGGCACCGGAACCGTGAAAACAGACTGGGTGCCCTGGATGCCTTGCAGTTGGCTCCAGCTGTTGGTCCACAGCGCGCCATTCGTAAGCGACGGCGCCCACTGAACCTCATAAGCCCCGTTGATCAGGCCATTGGTCCAACTCAAAACGCCATTGCCTGATAAGGCGATGATGTCCTGAGCCCGGGTGCTACTGCCCAGCAGTAGTCCCGTTCCGCAAATGATTGCCTGTATAAGCTTCAGCTTCATTTGCTCCCCCTTCGATTTTTACTCCGGTCAATGATCTCCCGATTTACATCCGGAATGTTTTGGAGACTATCCGTAAGTTGCGCTACCCGGAAATGCTCCGCACCAATCGTCCCGCGCCGATCCAGCCCTGCGGCTGAGCGGGATAGCGCAGCGAAATCCGGTTGCCTGCCGTAGAGCTTACCGTCATTTCAAATATATTAACGCCCCGCTTCAGGCCGGAGAGCGGCCAGCGCCACGGCGCCCACGCCCGCGTGCCCAGCTCCAGCCCGTTTACCCGCAGCAGCGCGCTGTCCACAACTTCATCCAGCTCCAGCGCCCAATGCCCGCCAGCCAGATCTTTCTCTGAAAAAGCTTCGGTCCAGCGGTACACGCCATCACCCATGTAATGCGCGAGCCCCATGTCGAGCCAGCCTCTGGGCGAGACCTTCCCGTGCAAATCCGGCTTAACCACCGCCCGCCCGTTTATGAGCCATACGCCAAAGGCGCCCTCCAGCCAGATGTTGCTGAGCAATCCTTCCATGGCGTTTTTCACATCAAAGCGTAACTCTAAAACATTCCGGCCTCGAATCAAGTTCGACACCGGCAGGCGCAACGGAGCAATCTGCGGAAGCGGAAAGGCCTGCGTTCCAGAAATCTTCCGGCCATTACAGAAGAGCTGGAACCGTCCTCGCGCACAGCGCGGATCCAGCACCAGCTCCACGTTCTTCAATGCCGCAAGCGCCTCGAAGCTGAAGATGTAACGCAGGTCGGATTCGCCGACCGTGCTCTCGACCGGCATTTCACCACCGAAATTATCAAACACTTCGCCAGCTTTATAATCCTTAAAACGCTGCCAGAATGGCTGGGGATAAGGCCGCTCTTGCGGGGTTCGTCCCTTGAGCACCATGCGGCACCGGTCCAGGCGGAGCACGTTCAAACCCACCCGCTCGAAGGCGGCGCCTGCGCACGCAGCGCGGACAGCCGTCACCCGCGCAGTGTCCAGCGCAGCGGAGGTGAGTGTGAACATTCCACAACCGTAAGCCGGCACGCTCCAGCGTAAGCCGCCCCTGATTCGCAGCGCATCTCCGTCCGCAAGCAGCGGATCGGGAACCCATGCGGCGGGAGACTCGTCGCCCAGCGTGAAAACCCGTGGCGACCCGGAAATATTGACCGCGAACATCCGCGCGGAACCATCTTCGGCACGGAAACGACGCAGGTAGCATTCACTGGCCTGCGCCCCGCCTACGACAACCTGCGCCGGCAGATTCTTCCGGCACCACTGTAGAGATGGCTCGAGTTCACGGCGCACTTCGCCAGCCCGGTCCGGAGCCGGCACAAGCGCGCCTGCTGCCTCCGCCAGTTTCGCCGGTCCGCTACCGAACCAGACCACGCGCACACCCGATCCGGCAGCCTCCTGCAAGCGTCGGAAGGCACCCCCGGCCATGATTCCGCAGGCCGGCACTAAGATCGTCTTATAAGTGCGCTCGCCAACTGTCAAACCGCCCGCCACAACCCGGCCGGCGGCGGCATCAGCTGCGTCCAGCGCATGAATGCCAACCTGCGCCTGGAGACAGCGCAGAATCGTAAACCACTGCGAGTGTCGCCACAGCTTGAGCGTGGTTGTGTCCATGTCAGGCGCCCAGCCCCAATAGGCCGTGATGTTGTCCAGTATGGCAACATCTGCGATTTCCTTTCCGCCATCCATGACCGCTTCGCATCGCTCGAGCCAGTCATTAACCGCAGTTGTGCCACGGAAGACGCTTGAATTGGGACCGTAGTCCGGCGGTGCTTCGAGGTTCGTAATGCCGTCCAGGCTGTTCCAGAAGCCATGTGCAAAAAACCGGTCAACGCCCAGCACCTTCTGCCAGGCGTAGATCTGACGGGTCCTCCGGGAGGTGACAATCCAGTCGGCCAACCCCTGGGATTCGCTGACGCAATAGCGTCTGCCGGTCTGACTTTTCAACGACCCCACGCGCAAACTGCCCAGGTTGAGAGTCGGGCAGGTCTCGTCGCCAACAGCGGGCACAATCACGTCGCAACCTGGAAAACTCATAGCCTTCATAACCGCCATGCAGGATGGCAGGCAGCCCGTTTCCTGAATGGGATCATCTTCAGGGGAAAAATGCCCTGTCAGATGCA
>JBAXJV010000447.1:0-2406 GCA_037137675.1 bacterium
CTGCTTTTTCCGCCGTGGTACTCACAGTAGTGCTGGTAGCAGGTCCCGGCGCAAGCGAGTTCAGCAGTTCCAGATACTTTCCGCGCACTTTCTCGAGTGACAATGCCTGCCCCGAACCTCCGCATTTTATACATGGATTATTCGCAACAGCACTTCCTTTACACTTGCGGCATTTACCTGTGCCGTTGCATGAAATGCACGTCAATCGCCTTCCGTCAAACCCTTTAATTATGCTGATACCGTTGCCCCCGCATTTATGACACGATCCAGTCTCTTTGCAATCCTGGCAGGGTGAAGTGATGGTTCCCGCTTTGCATGCCGGACATGAATCACTGAAGTTACTTGATTGGATTTCAGAAAGCGCGGATTGAGGAAAAGTGCGGTCCAGATAGCTGCGTGATTTATCGGCCTCGTCAGTCATACTGGTGGCCAGACAACCTGCGTAGTAGACAATCGTCAATTTGCAGCGGCGTTCCATGTTTGTTTCAGAAGTAAGAATGCTTTTCAAGTTTGCAAGTGACGAAGAATCAAAGGGGTGGCTTGCAAGTGCAGCAAGAGCCGGATCTTTCACCGACACTTTGACGTCGCTCGATATATCACCGTTCCGCCCTATGCCGGACAGCACCTCGCCAATTTTAAGGTTTAACTGACCGGTTTCGCTGGACTTGTTGTCATTAAATCCAGCCGTGTTGCTATTACTCCGGGAATCTGGAAGCGCTTCCCCTGGCAAGTTGTGCTGGAGGCTGATATTTCGTTCAGGTGTCGCCGTGGTTGACTCGTGCTCCGACAGCTGGTTATCGCTGATTTTTGGTTCCTGTACGATTTGCTTGTGAACGTTTGGTAAACCCGATGATTCAGCAGTCAAATGGTTTGGCGTAACTGGTTTCGGCGCGAGTTGTTCAGGAGTGCTCGGTGAGGGCGGAATTGTGTTTGGCTTGACGATGGCAAGCGGGTTTTGGCTTTTCCCAGCGTTGCGAGCCGGCGCCTGTGTGCGGGCTCTGACGAAGAAAATACCAGCTATCACAATAATAAGGATGGCGATTGCCGGGACGGCCAATCCCTTCAGTTTGTGTTTCGGAATTGAAAGTGGCGCCGCATTGGCGGACGTCGCGGAGGCGGGCGATTTGGCGGATGGAGCTGCCCGAACAATCAGGCGTTTCAGCTTTGTAGCCGACGGCCCCGGAGCCTCTGTTTTGGGGGCCGAAGTCAAATTCAGGATGGCGGTCTGAAGTTCGGTGGCGTTCTGGAAACGTTGTTCTGGATTATAGGCCAGACAGCGTTCGAGCAGCCCGGCCCAACCGGGGTTGAGTCCCGGTCTGACTTTGTCCGGCGCATCCCGGCTGAACACCGACTTCCGTCCTGTGAGCAGTTCGTACAATATGGCGCCCATCGCATACACATCGCTGGGCGCTTCGGCGGGGCGTCCTTCGCGCTGCTCGGGGCTCATATAGTCTAAAGTGCCTTCAGCGCTGCCTGTTCCGCTCGCACGCGTGGAACCCGCAATCGTCTGCTGCGCGCCTATCGAACGTCCGGCGGTATTGGCCTGCGCTACGATGCTCCTGTTAAAACCGGGCCCGATCAACTGCGCGAGCCCGAAGTCCGTGATGTAGAGTCGCATATCGCGACCGATCAGGATGTTCGCCGGTTTGAGATCCCGGTGTACTACACCATTGGGAACATCGGCGTCCTTATAACTGTGCGCATAAGCCAACGCCTTGCACAGGGTTAATCCCACAGCCACAGCGTCTTCTTCCTGTAAGACGTTTCCCTTGATCGCTTGTTCATCCATGTGTTGCCGTAAGTTCTTGGCAGGACCGGTTGGACCATCCACATAGTCCATGACCAGATAGGACATTCCGCGTGCGCGACCGAAATCGGTGACGTGCACGATCGCAGGGTGCTTCAACTTGGCCATAATACGGGCCTCATTCAGGAACTTCTCCTGGAACCCCGGGACCTGCGCAAAGCCGCCAAGCATGAGTTTGATTGCATGCTGGGTGCCGAGTTCGGTGTGCCGCGCCAGATAGACCTCTCCCATGCCGCCGCGGCCAAGCAGTTTGTCGATGGTAAAATGCCCCAGGGTATCGCCCGACTGCAATTGACAAGTTTCTGATTCTGAGGCACCGCCGGGGATTGTTCGTTCAGTATCCAGTCTGTCAGTCATCATTCAATGCTCCTGTTCCTTTGACGTTCATCATCTATCCCCATGCCACTAAGTTCACAGTATTGCAATCAGTTTGCCCATCTACAAGCCGAAAGCGCTGTTCACTCCCGCTTTTTGCTCTTCCCCCCCCCCGCTTCCGGTATTTTTCGTGTTCCCGATGCACTAGTGTGCTAGATTGCAACATCTTATGAGCAGCAACCAACCAGACCCTCTGGATGTTGACAAGAGTATCCAGTCCTCAC
>JBAXJV010000448.1:0-2384 GCA_037137675.1 bacterium
TGAACATGATCGGCGTGATGTTCTTGTTGGCCTTTAGTTCCCGCGCCAGGTATTTGGATTCCCAGCGTGGCGCGCTTTCTATGTAGAGCAGCCGGTTGCGCGCGTCAATCACCTGTACGTTGACGCTGAAAATGTTGTCGTTCGTGCGTTTCTCGCCTTCCAGTGGCGGCACCAGAACCGTATAGATGTAATTGCCCACCTGTGGATGCGGAAGCCGGAAAGTAATTTCACGGGAACCGCCTGACTCCGGCAGTTGTGTAGGGAGGCTTTCCAAAAGTCGCCCGTTTTCCAGAACACGAACATCAAAAGGACGGCCGCGTACGCCTTGCCCTGCAACCACCGCCGTGAGCTTGGTTTGCCAGCCCACCACTACGCGGCGTGGCGTGTCGACGTTGACAATGCGCACATCCGGTTCGGCTATCCAGATGTCAGGTGGTTCCAGTCGTACGGTGTAGATCGGGCAGGGCCACGCTTCCTTGGCCCAGTCAATATCCAGCTCTTTTGTGTCGAGCCCGTCGCTCAGCAACAACATTCCGGCAACGGTCTGCCCTTTGTATCTTTCCGTGATTTTTCTCAGGGCCTCCCGCAACTGTGTGGCATTGCCGCGCGGGGAATTTGTGGTGACCTGGTCAAGCGTGACAGGGTTATGCAGTTCGCTATCGAAAGTAAATACATCCAATATGCAATCAGCGGTCACCCGTCGTGTCCAGGGCGCACGCAGCAGACTCTGCGCCAGACTCCAGCGGTTGCTGGTCAGCCCCGGCGCTGTCTGATCCATGCTGGCGGAGGTATCCAAAGCCACCAAAAAACGCGGCTTAATGATCTCCGTATAGACCCGCTGGCGAATGGGTAGCAGGAGGCACCACCCGAGCAGCGCCAGAAAAGCCAGCCGCAGAGCTAGTAGCCCAAGATTGGCCACTCTGAACGATAAGTATCGCCAGATTGAAAGAACGGCCAGCCCCACTGCCAGCGTCAAGCCTGCGGCGATGATCCAGACGGGAGCGATATGTTCAAATGTAAGTTCCACTGTTCACGGCTCACTGTTCATGCTTGCTCATTTTTGTCCGGCCACCCGTCCGGATGCCTGTATCGTCAGGGACGATGCCAGCGTTGAGCGATTGCGACCAATCAAATTGGCAATCCACAACTCCGCAATGGCCAGCAGCAGCGCCAGCCAGAAGAATGTCTCGGTCAACGGGCGCCCGCGTCGGTGTTCTTCAATCTGCCGCTGCAACTCATCGCCGTCGGCGGCAATGCGAAGATTCCGGAGCCCGGTCAGCCCGGCCAGTGTTTTGGCATCTACCGGATCAAGGTTCGATTCGGTTCTCACGAGATTCATTGCAAAGGCCGGGGCGGCTTCTTTGAGGTTATGCGATAACGTATAGACGCCCGGTTGATCGGCGTTTTCCGCTTCCATCAACATCTCGGTGCCCTGACGAATTGAGCGCACGGACAGCGGCTGCCCGTTTGGCATCAAAATCTGGTCGCCTTCGGCAAAATCAGTCAGGACCCCTGAGATCATCAGGTTGGCCGTGTTCCAAAGATAGAGGGGCTGCCTGGCCAGGCCGGCGCCGAACTGAACAATCTGGTATACCATGGGCAAAAAGAATGAGGTCATGGGCAGTGAGCTCCAGCGACGGTCGGCCGAGACTGCGCAAAGCAGCACCCGGCCTTTACCGACGTAGCGGCTTGCAAGGAAAGGCAGGTCATGGCCTGCATCGGTAACAAGCGCGCTGTCCGCTTCAAGTTTCGGCCAGTGCAGATTGCGCCGTATGGCCAGGGTTGGTATGGCGCCCGGCGGCAGTCTGAAGCCGGCAAATAAAGGATCCTCCGGGAGCAATAAGCGCAATTGGCATACGCGCACACCTTGTGCCAGTTCGGTAATGGCGTCGGGCTTGGCCGGCAGTATGCTCCAGTTCTGGTACGCAGCCGGGTTAGCGTTGTCGCCGGGGAAAATTGCCAGTGTGCCGCCATTCTTTACGTATGATTCCAGCGCCAGCATGCTCTGGCCCGGTAGCGGCAGGGCATTCACCAGGAAAACCGACGAGCATGCGCGCAGCGAGGCTTCGGTGATTTCGTCGGCATCTACACGCGTGACATTCGCCAGGGCCTGATCATGACCTGCATTGAGGGCGGTCATAAGAAAAAGCGTGTCCTGTTCACTGCCCACGCAGAGGGTGGGGAGTTGCTGGCGGACGCGGATGACGGCATGGAATACATCATCTATCGTCAACCCGTCGGTGGGCGTGGCAATTCTGGCCGTATGCACACCGGGCGATAGTGATGGCAGCGGGAAGGTGATGGTCTTCTGACCGTTGGCATCAATCACGGCGTTTGCCGTCCGGGGACCAGGCCGGGGACGAGAGCATCATGCCGGCCGGGCC
>JBAXJV010000449.1:0-2383 GCA_037137675.1 bacterium
GTTGGCACGACTGCGCGAAGTGGTGCAATGCCCGCAGCGAGAAAGAGGGGCGTCCAGTCAGTTATCGCGTGGATGGCAGCGTCTACCGTGGTGTTGACGACAATTCGGTCACCTGCGCCACAAATGTCGCCGGATATCGCTTGCCGACGGACGTTGAGTTCCATTACGCCGCCCGAGGCGGTTTGGTCGGCAAGCGCTTTCCTTGGGGCGACACAATTGACCACACCATGGCGAACTACTACGGGTATTGGACTGGCGGATCGCCGTACTGTTTTTACGACGCAGGCTATGAAGGCTTCGACACGCGCTTTTCCACGCCCGAAGAACGCCAGAATTGGACAGGCACACCATGGACAAGCCCGGTGGACACATTCCCTGCAAATGGATTTGGCCTTTACGACATGGCGGGCAACTTGTGGGAATGGTGTGCGGACTGGTATCCTGGTAATGAGGGCTCGCACCGTGTGTTTCGCGGCGGCGGTTGGGACGACTACGCCGACCGCTGCCAGGTTGGCTTTCGCGACGGCACCCACCCGGACGGCCCCTACTCCGGCATTGGCTTTCGGGCTGTCTTGCCTCCAGGTCAGTAAGGTGAGCCAGTAAGCGTGATCGTTCGCGCCGTGGGTGCGGGACGCACCCCGAGCGGAGCGAGAGGCCGAACGATCACGCGACACGGCATGCTTTGACGGCATAGATTCCATCCATCCCGCAATCCCGCAATCCTCCACTTCCCACAGCCCTCATCCGTGCCATCCGTAAAATCCGTGGTAAAACCCCTTTCGCGCCTTTGGCGCCTTTCGTAGTAAATCCCCTCTGTATTCCCTCAATCCGTAATTAATAATTCGTAATTCGTAATTATTGACTTTCCCTGCCCACCGGCGCACCATTCACCCATTGCAACATCGAGAAGAATTATTTGGTGCCTGAATAACATCAGTAAACCGTAAGTCAGTGACGCGCCTATGAGAGAAGTCGTTCAGTCGTTTGGTTCGGATACTGTGGGCCCAGTGGACGTACAGCCCCAACAGTTATTTCTTAGTGGGCGAACTAAAAATGAGTCCATTTTTCTGATAGTTGCGTTGCTGTCTGTTTTCAGTTCCAGCGTTCTAGCTGCGATGGCGGCGGATGATTCCAACAGCCTACCCAAAATGGTCACTTCTTACGGAACATTCAAACTGGGAAAAAAGCCGTATCCGCCGGGGACGCGGGAGCAATGGATTGCCGAAGGTCGCGTGCTGGCGCGTGCGCCGGATGGATACTTCAAGCAAAACAAGATGCTAAAGAGCGCGGTCAATAACAGCGGAATCCTTCCTCCCATCGGCGATCAGGGGAATGAGGGTTCCTGCGTTTACTGGGCCGGCACTTACTACACAAAAACCGCCAGCATGAAGCGCAACAATCCCTTGCTGGACATCACGGCCGCCAGCAATCAGTGTTCGCCACGCTTTACCTACAACCTGACTAATTGCGGCGTGGATGGCGGGGGCTATGGCCATGAACCATTCGAAATTTTTATGAGGTATGGAGTTGCGTCGCTACAGCAGGCACCCTACATAGCGACCCAATATATAAACCTGCCCGTGGCGGCGGATTTCATCGAGGGGCTGCACCGGCACTCAATCAACTATGTCTGGTTGTGGCAATGGAAGCCCACGGTGAATCAACTTGCCGAACTTAAGACCCTGCTGGCCGCCGGCGGCGTGGCGGCTTGCGCCATTAAGGCCGATGCCAGCTTTGCGAACTTGACGAAAGGCAGCCCACCGTGGATCGGGCCATCCTGCGGGTATTACGACCTCAACCACTTGGTCACGGTTTGCGGTTACAGCTCCAACTCGTATCTGATTGCCAATTCGTGGGGCGAATCGTGGGGAAGCAATGGCTTCATTAATATCAATGCCAGCTATTTTGAAAATTACATTGGCGATGTGATGTATCCGCTGGAACCGCCCGCCTATCCGCCAGCCACGAACTACGCCACGTTGAAAATAACCCATGCCCGGCGCAGTGACATTCAAAGTCTGGCCTTTATCGTCAATGGCGTGACTATCTGGAACAATTCTCCGCTGCTGAAGGACTTGCCCAATGGCCTTGGATTATTTAAAACGGATAACCGCGCCAACTGGGAATTGGCGGTGGATCTGTCTTCGGCGGCATGGGGCCCGGACAATACCGTGACCGCCAAGTGCATGGATAATGTCACGGTTTTCCCGGGCTCCATTTCAAACTTTACGCTTCGATTAAATGGCGCCAACTATTTTTCAACCAATACGCCCATCGCAATTCCCGACAATACAGGGGTGCCCGCGTCCGCAATGCTGCGGGCAGTCACCCGCACCACGAACGGCACGCCGTGCAGTTGGCTGGAGCAGTATTACCCCGGCAC
>JBAXJV010000450.1:0-2382 GCA_037137675.1 bacterium
CTATCCATATCTGCTGCCGGGCGATTGCGGCGGGCGCGAAGATGTGCGCTGGGTGGCCTTTCGCAACCCTGACGGTGAGGGTTTGATGGCCAGCGGGATGCCGCTGTTGCATTTCGACGCGCTGCATTTCACGCCCGGCGATCTGGCGGCGGCCCGGCACGACTTTGAGCTGACGCCGCGTCCCGAAACCTGCGTGCATCTCGACTTCCATCACCTCGGCGTCGGTGGCGACACCGGCTGGACCGTTAACGTCCATGCCCCCTACCTGATTCCTCCAGGCGTCTACGAAGGTGCTCTGGTACTGCGCGCCCTGCGTCCGGACGAGACTCCAGAGGAATTCCACGAGACGGAAGAGGCATAAGAAATACAGGGTGTTCAGTATTCGGTGTTCGGGGAAGACGAATGCCAATACCGAAATCCTGCGGGCCTTTTGCATGACTCCTGCGGAAGACACGGAGGTTCGCCCTCCAGGCGAAAACCAGATGCCCCGAGATGGGGACGGCTGCCTCTTTACCATTCCGCAGGCATGTGAATAATGGTTGGCATGAAGAGATACCCGAGAATCTATTCGGCGTTGTGGACTTACGGCGGATATCCAGAGCCGTTTATCCGGCGCGATGCACGATTTCAAGACGTTGGCATAATTTGCGGCAAACGCAATTGTTGCGCGAGGATGTGCGTGAGATGACGCGCATACCGGAACTTGACCAGCTGATCTCACTTGCCGCGGTTCTCGGCGAACGTTCGGGAGATCAAATCGTGTATGCATCGCTGGCCAGACAGGTGCGCGTCAGCGAGAATACGGCGCGTTGCTGGGTGAGATCGCTCGCCGCGTTGCATTACGGGTTTCTGGTCAAGCCCTGGCATCGGAATGTCGCACTGGCAATTCGCAAGGAGCCCAAGTGGTTTTTACGGGATTGGGCGATGTGCCAGGATCTCGGAAAACGGGCCGAAACCTTCGTTGCGTGTCATCTTTTGAAAGCGGTGGAAGGATGGACGGATTTAGGCCTGGGTCAGTTCGATCTTTTTTATATCCGGGACAAACAAAAGCGCGAAGTGGATTTTCTGGTCACGCAGGATAGTCGCCCATGGTTTTTGGTCGAAGTAAAAAATGCCGGGACACATCTTTCGCCGGCGCTGGCCCTTATGCAGTCTCAAACCGGGGCCAAACACGCCTTTCAAGTGGTTATCGAAGAGCCCTACGTTGAAGCGGATTGTTTCCGCCACAACAAACCCGTGGTTGTTCCGGCTCGTACATTTCTGAGCCAACTGTTCTGATTTCTGTTTTCCGGATTCCTTGCCATTCCGAACTTACCAAAATCTAACAATACAAGGCTTCAAATTTGCCGGGCGCTCGGCTATGCTCTGACCTGTATTACCTGACCGCCGGCTTGGTAAGGGGTGTCCAGTGGCCAACAAAAACATATTCGTGGTGGAGGATGAGGAGGACATTCTGGAACTCCTCCGTTTCAACCTGACCCGCGAAGGGTTTACGGTGACAACTGCCGAGAACGGCGAGGATGCCGTGAAAATAATTCTTCAAAAAACGCCCGATCTGATCCTTTTGGATCTGATGCTGCCCGGATTGGACGGGCTTGAAGTCTGCCGGATTCTCAAGAAGGATCCGAAAACCGCCGGCATTCCGATTGTGATGGTGACTGCCAAAGGCGAAGAAAGTGACGTCGTTGCCGGACTTGAATTGGGGGCCGACGACTACATCGCGAAACCTTTCAGCATTAAGGTTTTGATTGCCCGTGTGCGCGCTGTCCTCCGGCGCAGGCGGGCGCCTCCCGCCGACAAGCACGCGCCGGTCAATATAAATGGCCTTGAAATCAACCCCGGGCGCCACGAAGTCCTGATCAAAGGCAAGCCGGTTGAGATGACCTTTTCTGAGCTGCGCATTCTGCACCTGCTTGCCAGCCGTCCGGGCTGGGTCCTGACGCGGGAACAGATCGTGGACGCTGTCCGTGGCGAGGACTACGCCGTTACCGACCGCGCAGTGGATGTACAAATTGTCGGAATCCGGCGGAAACTTGGCAGGCATGCCGACTGCATCGAGACCGTGCGGGGTGTCGGTTACCGTTTCGCAGAACAGGAGTGAAAAACATGCGACTGTTATGGCGCATTTATATCTACTTTTTTGTGAGTACCATATTGGCGCTCGCGGTGACGGACTGGTATGCCAACCACTCCTTGCGGCGCTTTTATCTGGAGCAGGTTGCGTCTGAATTGCTGACCCGGGCCAACATTCTGGTCAGTGAGCTCCGGAACCATGCTTTGGACAAGGATGCGGAACAAATTGATCAGCACTGCAAGGAGTTCGGACGCCTGACCCAGACGCGGGTTACGGTAATACTCGCGGAAGGCCGGGTGATTGGCGAC
>JBAXJV010000451.1:0-2378 GCA_037137675.1 bacterium
GCCGTGGATAGCGGGGGCCAGAACTCCGGTTGAGGCGGAGCGTTGGTTCTGGCGTGAGAGCCTGCTTTACGCGGCCCAGCATCCCGGACGCTTTGCCGGACGCATGGTGGACAAGCTGCTGGCGTTCTGGCACGGTCGCGAATTGCCGCGCAATTTCGATCTCTACGGATGGCGTAATGAAAGCCGCGTGCTGGCCTTTCTGGTTGGATCCAGCCCGGGCGTGTTCATACCCGGCGGGCTCTTGATGCCGCTGGGGCTGCTGGGGCTGGCGCTGGCGCTAAGGCGCGGGCGGGCAGCCTGCGCAGCCGCCGTGACAGTGTTGCTGTTCAGTCTTTCCGTGGCACTGATCTTTCCGGCTTCGCGTTACCGCGTGCCGGTCCTGCCTCTGCTGGCGATTTTTGCCGTGCTGGCAATCGGATGGCTGTGGGAGCAGGCGCGGGCGCGCCGCAGTGGCTGGCTGGGGGCAGGCGTAGCGGCGTTGGTGCTGCTAGGGGTGATGGCCAACCGTCCCATGGCATGGCCCACTGATCGCGTGCGCTATGACGCGCATCTGCAAAATGCCCTAGGCGCGGCGATGGATGTACGCGGAGATCTGACAGGCGCCGAAAAGGCTTACCAGACGGCGCTGGCCCTCGACCCTGATTTCGCTGATGCGTGGTTCAATCTGGGAACAGTCCGGGGCCGGCGCGAAGATCTGCCAGGGGCGCAGTCATGTTATCGCCATGCCATTATGTTGCGCCCGGATCAGGATCGGGCGCGTGTAAATCTGGGCGTGGTGCTGTTTCGCGCCGGACAGGTCGCAGCCGCGCGGAGAGAACTGGAAGCCGCGCTCTCGCTAAACCCCCTTAACACGGAAGCTCAGCGCAATCTGCAGGTGCTGGAATTGCGGGCCAAGCCGCTCCCGCCCAAGGCGAAACGCCAGTAACTACTTGTAGGCGTGCGGTTCCACGCCCAATTGCTTGATGCGGTAATTGAGGATACGCGGGGTTGTTTGCAGGAAGCGGGCGGCGGCGGCGGCATTGCCTCGGTGCTTTTTTAATGCGTCCACGATCAGCTCGCGCTCGAAGCTGTCCAGCATGGTTTGCAGACTGGCACCCGCGTCGGGAAGCATGGCCGTGTGGGTGGCATCGCTGGTTTGGAGCGTGGGCGGCAGGCTGAAGCCGTGAATCACCTCGTCGCTCGTAGTCAGCACGGCGCGCTCAATGCAGTTTTCCAACTCGCGCACGTTGCCTGGCCAGTGGTAAGCCATCATCATCGTAATCGCGGTCGTGGAAATGCGGCGGATGGACTTGCTGTAAGTTTCGCTATACTTTTTCAAAAAGTGATCGGCAAGCAGTAAAATGTCGGTCTTGCGTTCGCGCAGCGGCGGCAGATGAATCGGGAAAACATTGAGCCGGTAATAAAGATCTTCGCGAAAGCGGCCTTCCTTGATCCAGTCCTCAAGATTACGGCTGGTTGCGGCCAGAATGCGGACGTTGACGGTGATTGTCTGATTGCCGCCGACCCGTTCAAAAGAGCGCTCCTGAAGCACACGCAGCAGCCGCACCTGAACGCCCGGCGAGATGTCGCCTATTTCGTCAAGAAACAGCGTGCCGCCATTGGCCAGCTCAAAACGACCGTGGTGCTGCTGTGATGCGCCGGTGAAAGAGCCCTTTTCGTGTCCGAAGAGTTCGCTTTCGATCAAGTTTTCTGGCAGGGCGGCGCAGTTGACGCTGATAAAAGGGTTGTTGCGCCGTCCACTGCCAAAATGAATCGCGCGGGCCACCAGCTCCTTGCCGGTCCCAGATTCACCACGGATCAGGACAGTGGCGCTGCTGTTGGCCACCTGAGCGATCTGGTCATAGACCATCCGCATGCCCTTTGAGTTGCCAACCAGATTGCTAGGCTGATAGCGGTCGCCTAACTGACGGCGCAGCTGCTCGTTCTCCGCCTTGAGGCTGGCTCTTTCGCTGAGTTCCTCGCGAATGCTGGCCACCGCCTCGGCCAGCAAGTTGCTGATAAGCGTCAGAAAGTTCAAATCGGCGCGCAGCATGCTCTCGTCAGGGGTGGCCGGCCGCTCAACGCTCATCGTCCCGACCACTTGTCCGTGATGCAAAATAGGCACGCAAATAAAGGCCCCGCCCGGCCCTTTGCGCGAGCGTGAGCGGTGCAAAAAGCGGGCGTCACGGCTGATGTCAGAGACCGCTTCCGGCTTGCCGGATTCGGCCACCGTGCCAGTGATGCCTTCGCCCAATTTGTATTGGCCGCGCTTTTTTTCTTCTGTTGTGAGGCCGCGCGAAGCTTCAATTACAAAGATGTCGGTGTCCTGACGACGCAGCGTCAGCGTGCCATACGACATGCCCATTTCGACTTCCATCACATCCAGCACGTCCTGCAGG
>JBAXJV010000452.1:0-2370 GCA_037137675.1 bacterium
CGCAAATCCGAAAAGCGATTTAATTCTTCGTGCCTCATATGATGATCATGTGCAAATTCACAGGCGTTGCAATTATCGCCCTGATGATGATGTCTGTGGCATGACGCCAAGACAGGCAGTTATAAAGGTTCATTGTGATAGTAATAAATACAGCTCCGGTCTTGAATGTTATCAAAGGTGTCCGCCTGATATCGGCAAGGCCCTTTCGTTTTTCGTTAGTAGCCTCGATGATGATTTTGGCGCGGAACAGTGCAACATGATTGGACGCTGTCTGGAACTGACGGGGTAAGTTTCTGAATCTGTAGTGTGGTACGGGAAAACCTATATTATGGCCCAGAAAAACCCCTATCCTTTGGACACCCTTCGCCGTGCCAAAAGGGCTCCGCAATCGACGCATCTTAAGAACGCATCGGAGCAAATTGTGGTCAACCCTGTAAAACAATAAATTACTGGGAATTTAGTTGGGGAAGTAGAGTTCGCGTTATTAAACAAAGGCAAATAAAGGAGTACACGCAATGGAAATAACAGGCACATCTATGGAGCAATGGACAAAGAAGTGGGATGCATTCACGGCCGTTCGTTGGGGCGACGCTATATTGGTCTGGGCGAACCGCGTTATGACGGCGGCGCGCTACGAATCTGCGGAGGCACGGGTTGAGAAAGCTGGCCATTATGCCCTTATTGTGGCCGCTGGACTTGGCCTCATATACGGGGTCGTGGGCGCCTTTAAATGGAATCAACTATCACCGGCATTGATCGGGCTGATCTGGATTCCGTGTGTGGGCGTGGCGCAGTATGTTGCCTTTAAGTTCGCATCCACATCGAGGGGGCTGATCAAATCCTCCGCAAGCCAGTTGTCCTCAAGTTCATTTTTGGCCTGCCTTGCGCTATGGAGTCTGCTTTTGGGAGTAATCGCCCTCGTGGGGCTCACCTACGTAGCAATCAAGTCTGACTCGCTCTCGACATTCGGGACAGGAATCGTAGTCTTTGCCGCATGTGAGTTGGTGGTGTGGTTGTGCCTGAATCCAACACTGCTCAATATCAACATCCTTCCGGCATCAACGGCTGGGGAAGAAGCCATCGGCGTCCTGACATTCGCCATGAAGGCGCTGTTGCGCCTGGTGCCAATAGCCTTCGGTGTTGGTGTGATCGTGGGAGATTTTGAACTCCTTGCGTCCATCATTCGTTTGTTTCGCGACCAGGAAGACTCAGTTATGGGTTCGTCATTGGCGGCCTGGATGGTTCTTGGTTCTGCCGCTTTACCCCTGATCGGATATGTGCTTTTCGTCCTCAATTATCTCTTCTTGGATGTGATTCGGGCGATCCTGGCAGTTCCTGAGAAGTTGGACTATATTGGTAAAAAGTAAAGTGCTTGTCATGTTCCCACGGCGTTTCCGCGACGTGGGAACATCGGTACAGCGACGCCCGCGCCCAGTCAACCGCGAGGTACAGGACGCGCAAAGGGGTCACACGGAGGCAGGGTCACGTCACGACGTTCGCCGATTGCGGCAAATGAGGGCCACCCTTAAAAAGTAAATCTTCGCCCTCGTTTTAACTGCATCGTCGTTAATTGCCGCACCAAAATGACCGTCGATGCCGCCCACCGCCGCCGGTCATCATTCATCATCGACCTTCAGATATTGCCGCGCCCAATGTCTCTTGAAAGTCGATCAGATCACTGAAGTCAATCTGGTCAAGTCCCGCCTTGCCCTTCAACTTGACAATCCGGCTCCACTTTAGTGTCATGCCCCCTGTGAAAGCGCTCGGTCAGTCGTTTGGGGCGGATTCTGCGGCGCCAGTGCCTGCACCGTCAGAAAAGTAATTGTTTATCAGAAAATATACCTGAAATGCGATCCCAAACAGATTCCCAACGTCAGGCTTGTGTTTTGGGTACGGTTGGGGCGCTCTTTTTATCATGAGCTATTTATTCACCGACCGATTTGCCGGGCAGGGTCCGTCGCGATTGCAAGGAAATGGTTTGTCGACCAGCGTTCAATTTCACTCCCGACTCAATCGGGGCGGGGTGGCTCTGAGCCTTTTCTTAATGGCCGGGGTTCTCCACGCCGCGCCCTTGACCCGGGCGGATTTGGAGGATCGGGAGGGGGCTCCGCTGCTGTTCCTGAGCGGATTGATTGATGCCACCACGTCGGGCCATGCGGTTGATATCGATGTCGATCTCGGGTCCGCAAAAAAGCTCGTGCTGGTGGTGTCGCCCGGCAACGGAAAAACCGCGTGCGATCATGCCGATTGGATTGAGCCACGATTGATCGGCTCCGACGGGGAAAAGAAACTCACGGAGATGGATTGGCGAATCGCCCATAACGGATGGCGGTCCGTCGTGACAAACCGCAGTGTGCAAGGCACGCCGAT
>JBAXJV010000453.1:0-2366 GCA_037137675.1 bacterium
GCCTACAGCCTAAACCGCTACAGCCTTGGCGTCCCTGTGGGACGCCAGTGAATAAAATCAGGATTAAGATTAAGGAATAGGGACACTCACGGAACACGCCTATGAACATTCTCGTGCTCACCCCCTATATCCCGTATCCGCCTAACTTTGGCGGCTCGGTGCGGATTTTTAACCTGATCCGCCAATTGCACCGGCTTGGCCATGCCGTACACCTGCTGAGTTTTCGGGAGCAGGTTGGCGCGGGTGATCCTCAGGGGCTGGCGCCCTTCTGCCAGACCATCAAGCTGATCCCGCGCGATACCGGTCACAAACGCCGCCGGCAGCTTTTTTCGCTGCTTTCAAGCCGCTCATTTCAGTGGCTTTATCATTACTCCAAGGCCATGCAGTCGGCGCTCGATAGTCTTGTCCACGACCAGAAGATCAATCTGATTCTTGTCGAGTTTTCTCAGATGGCAGGCTATCGGTTTCCTGCTGGCGTGCCGGTGGTGCTTGACGAGCACAACGTGGAATTTGACCTGCTTGACCGCATGGCCACGCGCGAGCACGGAGCCCTGCGGAAGTTCTTCAACCGCATTGAGGCGGAAAAATTCCGCCGTGAAGAGTTGTCCGCCTGCCGCGCCGCCGCGCTCACGCTCGTCACCAGCGATCGCGACGGCGAGCTGCTGCGCCAGCATGCGCCGCAATTGAACACAGCCACCATCACCAATGGCGTGGACTGCGACCAGTTTGCGCGCCCCGCCGGGCCGCGCCGTCCGGGCACCGCAGTCTTTGTCGGCGCCACGCACTACTTTCCCAACGAGGAAGGCGTGCTGTTTTTCCTGCGCGAAATCCTTCCGTTAATCAGGCAAAAGCAGCCGCACTTCCGCTTCGCGGTTGTCGGCGGCAAGCCGCCGCCCAGCATCATGCAGTACCAGTCGGAGTCCGTCGAAGTGACGGGCTATGTGAACGATGTGCGCCCGTATATGTGGGAGTCGTCCGTCTTCGTCGTGCCCCTGCGCATGGGTGGCGGGACGCGTTTCAAGATCGTCGAGGCGCTGGCTGCCGGCATCCCGGTCGTTTCCACGCGCCTCGGGGCGGAAGGAATTCCTGTGACCCATGCGCGCGAGCTGTTGCTGTCCGATGAACCTGCGGCTTTTGCCGACGCGGTGGTGCAATTATTAACGGATGCGCCGCTGGCGCAGCGGCTTTCGACGGCGGGCCTGGATTTTGTCAAAGCGCGCTTTGATTGGCGTGTGATCGGCGACCGCATTGAGGAGGCCTGGCATGAACTGGAGCGGTAGCCCCGGGCGGCTGGTGCGTGCCGTGCGTGGCGGCGGCATTTACTCGCACATTTCCTATGCGCTGGGCGGTACGCTGGCCTTTAGTCATGCAGGCAGCGGCCCCGTGGCCTGGGTGCGCGGCTTCCCCCGGCCGCTCCTGCGTACGGCGCGCGGCGGTCGCGTTGAACTGGGGCACGTCGGCCTGCATCCGGGGGTTGTATTAAATTGCGGCGCAGGCGCGCGGCTGACTGTTGGCGACGGCACTTTTATCAATCGCTACTCCTGTGTCAGCGCGGCGCGCGAGGTGCGCATCGGGAGCGAATGCATGATTTCATGGGACGTGATTATGACCGATGGCGACGGGTTCGTGAACACGCCGCCGGAAAAGGTCGCGCCGGTGCTGATTGGCGATCACGTCTGGATTGGAGCGCGCTGTGTGATTCTGGGCGGTACGCAGCTCGGCGCCGGCTGCATGGTCGCGGCGGGCAGCGTCGTACAGGGTGTTTATCCTCCGGGCACCGTCGTGGCGGGTGAAGCGGCGCAGGTGGCCGCATGAAGGCCGCGCCGCTCGTGAACTGTTGGCGGCGCTGGCGGGCGCGCTGTGCGGGCGTAGCGTCCGCTGGCTTGACGTTCGGCGCCGGAAGGCGCGCCCCGTGGATCAGGGTGGAAGGCGGGCGCATGCAGCTCGGGCGGGTTTTTGTCGGCGCCGGCGTACGGCTTTGGGCCTTTCACGGCGGAGTGCTTACGGTGGGCGACGACTGCGTGCTCGATGACGGGGTGGAACTCGTGGCCTGGAGTGCGGTGACGATCGGTCGCGGCTGCCGGCTGGGCTGGAATGTTCTGGTGCTGGATACCGACCTGCACGCGCTGGGCGGACGGCCGCTGGACAACCGTCCGGTAATAATTGGCGACAACGTGCGTATCGGCTGCCGGGCAATCATTCTCAAAGGCGTGACCATTGGCGACGGCGCCGTGATTTTTCCCGGCGCCATTGTGACGCACGATATCCCTCCGGGCGGCGAAGCGCGCCCGCCGGAATCCCGCATTAAAATGGTCCGCCCGGCACTTCCAATCTAAACGCTCCTAATCCTAAATCCTGAAAATGAA
>JBAXJV010000454.1:0-2364 GCA_037137675.1 bacterium
CCTAACAGTCTAACAGCCTACAGTCTAACAGCCTGCGTCCTATGGGACGCTAGTGTAGTAAATCCCCTCTTAATTCTTCCCCGCCCCAATTTCTAATTCGTAATTCCCGTCCAAACCCGCCAGCGGCGAGCAGAGTCGAATCCATCGAATGGCGTCAGGTATGTTCTTCCATGCGTCCACAAAATCCACCACCTAAATCCAGAACCACTATTTCGGGTGAGGTAGACAAACGCCTGAAAAGTGCCATAATATTTGGGTGGCCTCAATAAAATCGCCCGCTGAGAAATCGGGCAACCAAAATCAGAGCAACCAAAAATGAGAAATAGCGAGAAGAGGCAATTTATGGGATGCAAGAACCTGAAGCTGCAGTGTATCCAAACCATCAGCATACTGGCTATGTTTTCGCTTCCGGTTTCCGGAAGCGAAGTCGCGTTGGGGACGCGCCAACAAACGATCTTGCCGGTTTACGTTGCGCCGGAGACGCCGCAGATTGCCCCGTCAAACGTTTCGCAATACCTGACCACTCCCTACGGCATGTGGAATTGGGGTGCCGGCACGAACGAGGGGCGGAAGTTTCTGACGTCGGCCGAATCTACAGCGACGACCAATGCGGCGCGGCTGGTGTCTTTCTTCTCTATGAGCGACATTCATATCACCGACAAGGAATCCCCGGCCCAGGTGCCCTACTTGGGTTGGAGCGCGAGTTTTACCAATGACGGGCTGGGCGGGCTTAATCATGCGGGCTATTCGCCGGTCATATTCGACACGACCTTCCACCTCGATGCCGCCGTCAAGACTATCAACGCATTGCACCGGTTGACCCCTTTCGATTTCGGAATGGTGCTCGGCGATAATGGCAATGCCTCTCAATTTAACGAACTCCGCTGGTTTATTGATGTTATGGATGGGCAGTATATTACGCCCAGTTCCGGAACCAATGCCGGGGCCGGCACCATCGATTATCAGACGCCCTATCAAGCCGCCGGGATCAATCGCTCCATTCCCTGGTATGAGGCCATTGGCAACCACGATCAGTACTGGACAGGGGTCGGCTTGCCGACTCCGAAAATTCAGCAAGCCATGATTGGCAGCAATATTCTCAACATATCAACCAACGGCCCCCTGTACCCTGACGGATCAGAGGGCGTCGGTTTGTATGTGGGCACTGTGGATGGGTCCACTCCCTTCGGCGCCGTGATCAACTGGGGCTTGACGAACCTTTACGGGGCACCACCAACCGTCGCCGCCGACACGAATCGTCACAGCCTCACGCTGGATAACTCTTCGCCCACGAACTACATTAGGGAGTTCTTCAATACCGCTTCGTCTCCGCAGGGGCATGGATTCAATCTGGCCCAGGCGAAGATGGGAAGTCTGGCGGCCTGCTATACGTTCGAGCCGTTGACGAATATGCCGGTCAAAGTGATCGTGCTCGACGATACCTGCAAGTCGAACAAACTGGGCCAAATACCGACGTTTTATGGCGGCGGCTGGGTTGATGCGGCGCGCTACACGTGGCTTACCAATGAACTTCAAAAAGGTCAGGACGCAGGCCAGCTCATGATCCTCGCATGCCATATTCCCATCAATCCGCAAAACAGTCTCTTCGATACAAACCAGGTTCCCGGCACGGCTTTTTACCCCGATCCGGACAATCAATCCGAAACGAACTTGACCGCGACGTTGCAAAGTTATCCGAATCTCCTCATGGTGATAGCGGGGCATCGTCATTTAAACGTAGTGACACCATTTCCGTCACCTGATCAGGCCCATCCGGAATACGGCTTCTGGGAGATTGAAACTGCCTCACTGCGGGACTTCCCCCGGCAATTCCGGACCTGGGAGATTCTCCGCAACAGCGACAATAGCATTTCCATTCTGACGACCTGTGTTGATCCCGTGGTCGAAACCAATACGCCCGCGTGGAAGTCGCTCGGGTATGCCGTCGGCGCCTATCGGATATTCGGCATCGGCCCACTCGACGATACATCGTCGCATACGTATAATGTGGAGCTGGTCAAGAAATTGAGCCCTGCCATGCAGATAAAGATTGCCGGTTACGGAAAACCGCTGGGCCATCTGGTGGGCATTGATCGCGTCGGAAACGGTGTGGAGGTAGACTTCCTCGGTCAATTGCAGTCCAAGGGCACGCTTCTCGATCCATCATGGAACGACGTATCGAGCGCCACCAGCAGCCCATACACCGTGCCTGCTCCGGGTGGGCAGCAGTTTTACCGCACCATTGAGCATTAGCGCAGGCCGGGGAATTTCGCCTGTCCGGGTGTCTGGGCATGCCTCAGACCCGGATAGCCCTTAACAATACACTTTACCCCGGAGTGTTAGGAAACCCCGCAGGAAAAGGCG
>JBAXJV010000455.1:0-2364 GCA_037137675.1 bacterium
CGCCACCAGCACCAGGTCCACCTTCTCGCGCGACCGCACCTCGCCCTCCAGCCGTTTGGGCACCCGCATCCGGGTGGTGATCTCCAGCATGGACCGGACCGGGCCGGATTCGACCAGGCGGCAGGTGGCGGGGAAATCCGTGCTGCGCAGAACCGGGCTCTTCACCCACGGCTCCGAGAAGTCCCAGGCATCGCCCCGGTCCGCGTCGTCCTCGATGACGTTCAGGCCGGCATAAGTCCGGCGCGTGGCCTTGTCATAGACCTCCAGCGCCCCTCGCTTGAAGCTCACGCGCAGGTGCTCGTTCTCGATGGACGTCGCAGACGTCTTTCCGAGGCGTTTAACCTTCGGTGCCTTGCCATCGCACATCCGCAGCGCGGCCAGCCCGCCCGCCGGAACCGGCGCCGCAAAGAGCACATGGGCGGGATTGCCGTCGGGCCACGCCGGCGCCCAGCTGGCCGTCTTGGACGGCTGGTCTGCGCCCCAGGGGTTGGCCACGACCTGGACCGGCAAAGGCCGGTCGCGCTCATCAACGAGGATATGCTTAGCTGGATCGTAGCCCTGCAGCCACGTGTCCACGATCGCCGTCTCTCCGACATTGCCGGCGGGATTGAAGGCCAGGACAAGGCCGCCCGCGCGCTTTTTGTCGTCCCGCCGGGCCGCCAGCACAGCCAGGGCCTCGTGGGTCAGGCCGACGGCGATCTGCCGGGCCGCGTTAAAGCGCTGCACCATCTCCTCGTGCACCGGATCGGCGCTCGAGCCGTGGATCCCGTCGTGGGCCTGATTAAGGAACAGCCAGCGCCACGCCTCCTCCAGCTGCCGCGCCGGCCATTCCGCCCCATCGAGCGAAGCCAACGCGCTGAGCGGCTCGGCATAGCGCTCGAGCAGGGCCTCGGCCGCGAAGTTCGCCTGCTTGAGATAGCTGCGCGTGGTGATGGCGCCCGTCAGGAGCAGCTGGTACTTCCCGCCCCACATCTCGCCCTTGAAATCCTTCAGGGCCACGCCGCGCCGCTGGATGGCCTTCGTGAGCTCCTCGCAATTCCCGTGCACAAACGTGAAATCATCCTGCTGCGCGTTGGCCAGGGCGATCAATTCGGCGATCGTTTCCTGGGGCATGGCGCTGTCATAGCCGTTGGCCAGCGGAATCACCCCGGTGTGACAGCCGGGCTCGGCCTTTTTGGCCGCGTCCACCAAGGCCTCCACGCCCTTCTTCCTATCCGTCTCGCACGCCGCGCGATACAGGAACTCGGGCGTCTGAATGTAATCGCCAAACGCGGCGGCGCGGAACGCCGGCGGCCCCCAGGCGTTCGTCTTTGACCCCGCGGCCAGGGCGTTGCAGTAGGTGTTGCGCAAGTGAACGCCGAGCACGCGCGTCCCGTCGAGACCGACCCAGTGGAACTGATCACCCACCGCCTCCGACCGCTCCGGCATGCCCCGCATGAAAATCAGGCTCTTCAGGCCGAAGCCGTCCAGGATCTGCGGCATCTGCGCCGGATGGCCGAAGTTGTCGGGCAGGTAGCCGGCCTTCATCACCCGGCCATACCCGCGCGCGCACCGGTTGCCGTACAGGCAGTTGCGGACAATCGCCTCAGGCCCGGTCAGCCACTCGTCGTACTGGGTGTAAAAGGGGCCCAGGGAAAGCTTCCCCGACTTGACCAGCTTGCGGATGGCCGCCTCATTCTCCGGCTTGACCTCCAGGTAGTGATCGATCGGGGCCACCTGGCCGTCGAACACAAAGGTCTTGAAACCCGGCTGCTCGGAAACCGGATCGATCAGCCGATCCAGGCTCTTCACCAGCCAGAACCGGAAGGACCGGAAAGGAAGATACCACTCGATGTCCCTGTGGACATGGGAAAACACAAAAGCCGTTTTTTTCATAATCACTTCTTTGCGGCCGGGGCCTTCGGATATTCATTTCCCAGGAGATACAACGGCTTCACATCCTCTTCGATGGCCGGGAAACGGCCCATAGACTCATAGAAACGGTTGTCAACACGGTCGTCGTTCACTTTCGAAACCTCGCCCAGCAGCACCCGCCCGGCGCCCCGCTCGGCCCAGAACTTGTGATACTGCCCGGCCGGCAGCGTGATGCTTTCGCCAGGGGCCAGCTTGATCACCGCCCCCGCCTTGACCTTGTAGTTCCGGCCGTCCAGGGAAACCGCGACCGGCGAGGCGGCAAAGCGGCCGGCCGGAGTCGAGTTGTACACCTTGACCAGCAGATTGCCGCCCCCGCGGTTGATGATGTCCTCCATCTTCTTCCAGTGGAAGTGGTAGGGGGTCACCTGCTCCTCGTCCACGAGCAGCAGCTTTTCGGCATACGTCTTGATGTATTTCTTCTTGCTGAAGTTGCCGTTGCGGATGGTGAAC
>JBAXJV010000456.1:0-2361 GCA_037137675.1 bacterium
CATGCGCCTATTGCCGGGATGCCGGCGCCGAGCGCGTGCGGGGCGTGCTCTGGTACCAGGGCGAATCGGAAACAGGCGCCGACAACGCCGACTTGCACCTGGCGCGGTTCACCGAACTGGTCGGCGACTTCCGGCGGTTCTTCAAAGATCCGGCTTTGCCGGTCATCACGGTGCAGCTCAACCGCTACACCGCCATACCCGTCCAGGAAGGCCCGTCCAATCTGGCCTGGGAAAAAGTGCGGGAAACCCAGCGCCAGGCGGCGCGGCAAATTCCCGGCGTGTTCGTGATCGGCACCCTCGACCTTGGGCTGGCGGACGATATTCATAACAGCTCTTCAGCCAACCTGGTCATCGGCGAGCGAATGGCGGCCTGTGCGCTGGGCGGCGTGTTGGGATTCCGGACCAAGTACCTTCACCCGGATATCAGCAGCGCACGGCAGACCGGGCCGCGCGAGGTTGTCTTGCAGTTCGCCAATGTGGACGCCTACCTAGGGATGTTCACGGTGGAAGACTGGAACCGGCTGTTCAGCATCCGGGACGCTGCCGGCCGGGCGGAGCTCGAAAAGGTAAGCGCCGGAGATCCCGGCTGTTTACGGCTCCAGGCAAAACGGGATCTCACGGCCAACGCGCGGGTGGTCGGCGCGCCGGGGGCCAATCCCACCCACCTGGTGCCGTTTGATTATGCCGGCCACCGGCCAATGCTGGCCTTTAGCGCCGAGATAAAGCCGGCGGTGTAAGAATCGCTTGTTTGGAGAAATTCAACATGAAATCAATTGTTTTGGCGATTGAATGGAGGGTGATATGACCGGACGGGAAAAAATCGAGGCGGCCATCACACCGGAAGGGTCACGGGAGTTTGCCGCCGTGATTCCCTACGAGCTGTTATGTTATCGCGATCACTGGGATGAGTTGACCCCTATTCCGTGGTGGCATCGTTTTGATCCGGATCTGGATTGTCAGTTTAACTGGTATCGCGACATGTTTAACGGCGTGCCCCAGGATTGGATGGGCCTGCCGGCTTCTGCCTCGAAAATTGACCGCGGCCGGATTACAATTAAATCCCAAGGTTCAAAGGCTTTTCAGGTCGATCAGGTCTCCGGTCAGGAGACGGAAATCGAGCGCCCCCAGGTGGGCGGATGGTCGGCCGCCTTGGCGAAAAACTATTCCGTGATTCCGGCGGATTTTCCACGGACGTCGGCCGATGTCGTGCGCTTGATACCAGATCCCGTGTTTTACGATCAGGAACGTGCGTTCGTTGATGGAACCCTCGATTTGCCTAAGCGCTTATTGGCGGCTTTCCCCGATCGCTTGCCGACGGGTTATGTGGTGTCGCCACTCTGGCAATGCTCCCGGATCTGGGGATTTGAAGGACTGATGACCCAGATTGTCGATCAGCCGGAACTGGTCAGGCTGGCGGCAGAACGTTTTTTGTCCATCGCCCTGTCCAGTTTGGCGGCGCAGGCGGCCCGGGGTATCCGGGTGGTGTGGATTGAGGAATGTTTTACCGACATGATACACACGCAGGTCTTCGCGGCCTTGAATCTGCCCCTGATTCAACGACTGATCGACGGCATTCATCAATATGGGATGGCGGCCGTTTACTACTATTGCGGGGATCCGGGCCAGCGTCTGGAGGCGCTGATTTCAAGCGGAACTGACATTCTGGGTTTGGAAGAAGGCAAAAAAGGTTTTAAAATCGATATCGTCGCGATTGCCGAGCAAGTGGCGGGCCGTTGTGCGCTGTTGGGCAATTTGGATGCCATTGGCTGTCTCGAGCAACAGGATGAGCAGGGGCTACGCGATGAAATCAAACGCCAGATGGCCGCGGGACGTTGCAACCATAGCCGGTTTATCATGAGTCTGGGCAGTCCCGTGACCCCGGGCACCTCCATGCCCAAACTTCGGCGCTACTTTGAAATGGCCCGCGACCTCGGGCGGAACTGACCCGGGCGAAAGCCTGTCGTCGCAGCGCGAATCCATCCGGGCAAAAAAACCGGGAATCGGTGCAAATCAGCGGAATCGGTGGATACTTCAGGTTTTATCCGCAGCGGCGGGCAGGAATGCCACGCCCTCCCATGTGGATTTGGGAGAGATGGCGTACCTCCGTTCTCTGGATAAAAGGTGGCGGGCGAGGTCCCTCTCGCCCGTGGGGAGAGCGCGCCGCAGAGGGACCTGCGGCGGCACCTTGGGAGAAGGACGGTGGCGAGTATCGTTTATTACATGTCAGGTGCCTTCTGTCTATACCCATAAAAATCGAAATCAAGTAATGTCCGAGTGGGTTCCGCCCTGCGAGAAGGGGCGGCGGATTCAAGGCCACTTACGCGGAATTTCCGCAACTGCCCATTTGGGTAGCGACGGAAA
>JBAXJV010000457.1:0-2359 GCA_037137675.1 bacterium
GCGGCCTCGGCGATGCCGCCCTACCATAATCCCCCTACGTCACCGACCCATTACCCTCACCTTGCATATTCTGTTTACAAAACAATACAAGCATGTATATTTGCATTAATGAAATTTGACGACGTTTTAACTTTGTTCGGAAAACAAGGCTGGTTTGATCTGCCATCTGCGGTTCAGCTTTCCGCTCGGAGCGACGAATCGCTGGTTGTGCAATTGCATCGCTGGTGCAAGGCTGGGAGACTTATCCATCTTCGCCGCAGCATGTATGCTTTTGCCGAAAAATACCGTCGGACACAAATCAGCCCGACGCAACTAGCCAATCAGATTTATACGCCGTCCTATATCAGCACGCACTGGGCGCTCGGTTTTTACGGATTGATTCCCGAAAAAGTCGTCACTTTCACCTCTGTCACTTCGCGTGTTCCCAGAACCTTTAATAACGCATTCGGTAAGTTTACGTACCGTCATTTGAAGCCTGCCGCATTTTTTGGATATCGCCGGACGTTAATTGATGGAGCGCCAGTTTTAATGGCTGAACCGGAAAAGGCCCTGCTGGATTTCTGGCATCTGGCGCCGGGCCGTTGGGATCATGCGCGTATGACGGAAATGCGGTTCCAGAATTTCGAGCTGATTCAACCTGTAAAACTCACCGCTTACGCCGACCGGTACGTTTCTCCGCGACTGACAGAGGCCGTAAGGGTCTGGAACGGGTTGGCCGAAGACGGACTGGAAGGGACGGTCGAATTATGAAAGAAGAAGCGCTATTATTGGCGGCCGATCTGCCGGATCCCGCCGGGAAGCTCAATCTTTTGAGAGAGTATATGCAAGCACTGACCTTGCGTTCACTGCACGAAAGCAAGGCCTTTCTAAATCTCGCCTTTGTGGGCGGAACCGCACTCCGTTTTATCGCCGCGATTCCGCGGTTTTCCGAAGACCTCGACTTTTCCCTCCATCTGGCTGACGGCTATCGCCCGGAAGCCTGGCTGAAAAAACTGAAAACCGATTTGACCCTCGCCGGATTTGATGTGTGCGTGAACTGGAATGACCGTACGGTTGTCCATAAGGCGTGGATTAAAACCGCCGGCATCCTGAAAGCGGCGGGACTGGCGGCGATGCCGCAGCAAAACCTCTCCATTAAGCTGGAAATTGACACCCGCCCTCCTGCTGGTGCGGTGCTTGAGCGAAGCGTGATTACTTGCCATAGAATGCTGGTTTTACAGCATTATGACATGGCCTCGCTGATGGCCGGCAAAATTCATGCGCTGGCAACCCGTAACTATCCAAAAGGTCGGGACTGGTATGATCTGCTCTGGTATCTGGGACATCGTCCGCCGCTGAAGCCGAATCTAATCCAGTTGCAGCACGCCCTCGATCAAACTCTGGGGGCGTCCGCACCGGACGCAAAAGCATGGAAGCCGCTTCTTCTGTCACGGCTGGACGGGCTTGATTGCCGGAAATTAATTACCGATGTCGCGCCGTTTCTGGAGCATCCGGAAGAAGCCGCCCTGCTGAATGAGCAGAACATCCGCGCCGTACTCCTCTAAGAAAACCCGCTACAGCCTCAGCATCGCTACATGCCGAATTCACTATGCAATTATTGCCAGACCAAAAGGGGCATTATTCGGCGAATTGATGCGCTGGCAAACCTTCCGGAACGAAAGCCGTTGATCCTTAAAGGGGCACGGCAGACCGGCAAAACCTGGCTATTAAAAGCGTTTGGCGAGGCGAACTTCCGACGCACACACTAGGTCAACTTCGAGAATGCGACCAGTTTCGCATCGCTTTTCGCCGGCGGTTTGCAACCGCGACAGATTTTGTCGCAACTTGCGCTGCTGTTGGACGATCGGAGCCCCATCTTTTTACAGTTGCGGCTATGCTTTAATGCAACGCATCATTACTCAACGGTTGAGTAATAATACTCAATGGCTGGAATGAAGCCGCCCGCTACGGATTGTCCGTCTTAATCCGCGTGATCCGCAGCTAAAAAGGGCTCCTGCG
This sequence comes from bacterium, assembly GCA_037137675.1. GTDB lineage: Bacteria > Verrucomicrobiota > Kiritimatiellia > CAIKKV01 > CAIYGI01 > CAIYGI01. Next base: position 1,999 of record JBAXJV010000457.1, read on the forward strand.
GGTTTGCGGGGTGACTTTAATTGAGCGCACCAGATACTCGCGCAGAGGCGCTGAGACGCGGAGAATGACAGAACCGGCTTGTTAGCAGCACCCACCACTCTGCGCCTCTGCGTCTCTGCGCGAGTATATTCAATCGTGATAAACGCCTGAAAAATCGGGTTGCGGATTGGGAACAGCCTTCGCTAGCAGCCTACAGCATGAACCGCTTCAGCCTAAACTTCACTGCAAGCCGCCAACGTTCCCCATTTCGCGTCTTTCGTAGTCAAATCTTCTTCTTATCCGTGCCATCAGCGTCCCATGGGACGCAGGCTGTTAGACTGTTAGGAAATCCGCATTTTCTGTTTAATTTCTCACTGTGTCA
>JBAXJV010000458.1:0-2354 GCA_037137675.1 bacterium
GACTCCACAATCCGGCAGGAATCTCCACGCCTTTGATGAAAATAAAGAAAAGTGCCACCCAGCAAAATGCTGCCAGCCAGAAGTGCTCCCGGACCGGTCGCCGCTTCATTAAAACCAGCCCCGCGCCCGCCATGAGCCACAAACCATACGGCCATCGGATGCCACTCCATACCGACACTGCCCCCTCGCGAAGCGCAGTGCCAGAGGCACCTTGTAACACAACAATCAAAAGCAGCGGCAACACACAAGCAGCCAGCCAGGCCCACGGTGTTGCGCGTTCATCCATTCTACGGATCCAGATGCGCACTGACGGATGAAATCCTGCCCATAACGCTACGACGGAAGTTAAGATCAGTATTCCCAGTACCAATGCAATGGCCCGATGTTCCGGCACGATAAAGATCATCTGCTGCAAATTTTGCAAGCGCGTCCAATCCCCGTACGGCTGGCAGACCCATCGTGTTAAAGCCCAGAACGGGAACAGCCCTGCCAGCAGCCCTGTGGCCAGTCCGAAAGCGGCTTTCCAAGCTCTTCGCTCCAAGATCAGTCCCAGTGACACAGGCACTGACAGCACCACAAGCGTCGGGTGATAGCTTACGGCCAGCCCCATCGCGAATCCAGCCACCGCAAAGATTCCGCCGCGCAAAGGACGCGCCGCAGATGCCGCCACTACGCCGGCAACTAGTATCGCTCCGACTCCTTCCGCATAGAATCCGCGCAAAAACCATGCCGGCCAGGCCGTTCCCAGCACCAGTGCTGCTACAGCCAGGATTCCCCAGCCGCCGCCTGCGCAAAATCCAGCCATCAACATCAGCGCCAACCACAGAGCGCCCATTATCGGGACAAACCGCTCCGGGGCCAGCAGCGGATCCAACCCCGCTGCCGCCAGCGGAAGCACCGGCATGAAAAACGGTTTGGCATCCACCGATTGCCAGCCCGACAATTGAAAAACACGATCGCGCGTGGGGCGCCCTACTGGCCCGCGATGGAGCAGAAAATTTTCGCGCAAGTCGGACGGCACCCCGGCCAGGACCGTATCAGGATCATGAAATCCGCGGCCTTCCAGAAACGCGTGCGACAAATGCCGGTAAGTCATGTTATCCAGACCAGTGAAACTGTCGTCGTGAGGGAAAAACAGCAAAAATCCCGTTCCCGCCAACCACAGTCCGACCAGTCCCGCACGTGAAACCGCACGCGCTTGCTGCCATCGTGCGGCCACTGCAGGACGTATCCACGCCAGTAGCGCCGCCATGGTCAGCAACGTTGTCAACATCAAGAGCAGCATCAATAAATGCATTTTAACCTTACAATGACAGGCAAGTGGTCTGAGTACCCGGTGATCCAGCGAAATTTTCCGGTCTTGCGGTCGCGCAGTTCGTTGAAAGGCTGAGGGTGTCCGGCATCGTCGAGCAGTGGCGCATCGCGTACCACGCGGAACGAGTCCGGCACGACGCGCCACGCTCCGCGCGGAGGCTCTCCTGTCTTTAGTGGCGGCGTAGGCAGGTTGGTAGACAGCAGGGCGTGCGTTACCAGTATGTTGTCATAGCTATGCCAGCTTTTGCCCGAGTTGTACCAGTAGGTGCCAGATTGATCGGCGGAGAGGCCGGCGCTGAGATTGTAAAGAACCGTGCGATCTGAAGTGCGGATGGCTGCATCGGGCGGTAGCGCGCGCAGGGCATTGGTGAAAGCTGGCGTATCACTGTCCCAATTGAAGTCCCCCATGACCAGCACCGCTGCGGCCGGGTCGGTTTGGATTTGCTCGTCCACGGCCCGCCGCACAGTCTGCGCCTCACGCGTGCGGGTGCTCAGATTTCCAATTCTGGCGCCGTAGTTGGATTTCCAATGGTTGACGATCACCGTTAGTGCTGCGCCGCCCGGTTCGAAGCGCGCCACGATGGTTTCGCGTTGGAACGGTTCGGCTGCGAGCCAGTTTGTGGCGGTGAACGGATAACGACTGAGTAGCGCGTTGTCTATGCCGCGCTTGTCGGGGCTGTCGCGGTGGACGAGGTAGGGATAGTCGAGATTATTGCCGTCGCGCAGGCGGTCCGCCAGGTCGACAACGACGCGGCGGTTTTCGACCTCTTCGAGGCCGAGTATGTCGGGTTTGATTGCGGCCACAATGCTGGCCAGATGCTCCACTTTAAGCGCGTACCGGTTGGGATCCCAGTGCCGCCAGCCGCGAGGGGTGTACTCGTCGTCGCCCGGGTTGTCAGGGGCATTATCGGTGTCGTAAAAATTCTGGACATTCCATTGCATGACAACGAGTTCGTGCGGCGCGACGTTGGTGGTGGCATTGGCGGCGGCATGCCCGGCGAAAGGCGCGAGCTTCTCCAGGCCCATGCACCAGACTTGCG
>JBAXJV010000459.1:0-2353 GCA_037137675.1 bacterium
AATCAATCAGCCTGATTTGTCATTCTTGATTCTGGCTCTTAACAGTAGTTGTTACAATGTACTGGGCTCTTAGGCGCGAAAACGAGGAGTTTTCCGGCCTTGACTCGCGACGGCTTTTTTTGACAATCATAGGCGCTGGTGAATGTGTTGATCCATCAACGCCGATCGCAAGGAGTTTCATGAACGTTCGCCCATTTAAGGCCTGGTACGCCGATCCCGCCCGCGCCGCCCGCATCGCGTCAGTACCTTACGACGTAGTGGACACCGACGAAGCGCGCGCGCTGGCGGCGGGGAACCCGGACAGTTTTCTGCACGTCACACGGCCGGAGATTGATCTGCCCGGAGAAGCCGACCCGCACAGCCCCGCCACCTATGCCCAGGGCGTCGCGGCCTTGCAAAATTTTCATGCCGGAGGGCGATTGCGCGATGAAACCAGCCCCGTCTTCTACCTCTACAGGCTGCGCGACGGGGCGCATGTTCAGACTGGACTGGTGGCCACCTGGGCCACGTCCGACTATGCGGATGGCACGATCAAGACCCACGAAAAAACCCGCCCGGACAAAGAGGATGACCGCCTGCAGCATTTCACACGCCTGCAGGCGCACGACGAGCCGGTCTTTCTGGTGCATCGCGACACGCCGGCCGTGACTGCCCTTGCCGCAACCACGGCGGCATTGCCGCCGCTGGCCGACTTCACCGCGTCCGACGGTGTGCGTAACACGCTCTGGCGGATCAGCGATACGGCCGCCTGGCGCGCCGCCTTTGCGGCGGTGCCAGCGGTTTACATTGCCGACGGTCATCACCGCGCCGCAGCCTCCGCCCGCCTGGCGCGAGAAAGCGGCGCCGCCGAGGCCGCCTGGTTTCTGGCTGTGGCCTTTCCGGCTTCGCAGACCCGTATTCTTCCTTACAACCGCTTACTGCTCGACCTGAATGGCCACACACCCGCCGCGCTACTGGAGGCGTTGCGGTCGCAGGGTTTCACGGTGCAGCCCACCGGGTCGCCCGCGCCGGGCGCGCCGCATCAGGCGGGGCTCTTTCTCGAAGGCCGCTGGCACGCGCTGGCATGGAAGCACGACCCGCGCGCCAGCCCCGTGGACGCGCTCGACGTGAGCGTGCTCCAGAACCGTATTCTGGCGCCGCTTTTTGGAATCGCCGACCCCCGCACCAGCCCGCGCATTGCCTTTGTGGGCGGCATTCACGGCCATCAGGAGCTGGAAAAGCGCGTCCGCGCCGGGCGCGCTGCGGCGGCTTTTGCGCTCTTCCCGACGCGCGTGGAGGAAATGATGGCAATCGCCGATGCCGGCTCCGTCATGCCGCCCAAAAGCACCTGGTTCGAGCCCAAGCTGCGTTCCGGTTTATTCGTGCATCCTTTTTAACGCCGATTTTCATTGTCCTATTGGTAAATCTCCCATTATACTGCGCCGATATGAGCGAGACACCGGCTACGCCCGCAGGCAGTGACCTTGTAATAGAGTTGAATTTTGCCCCCGCTTGGACTAGGCAAGCCCCGCCGAAATTTTCCGGCGCAGGCGGGGAAGACGGGAGGGCATCAGATCACCACGACGATGATTCGCGCCATGCACCGCGGGAACGCAGCCGGTCAAAACGTCCGGAACGCGCTCGCGAAGGGGAACGTTTCGGGAAAACTCCGGAACGGCCCATGCCCGATGCCAACCGGCCGCCGTTTCGAGGCGAGCGCACAGCCCCCGCATTTTCCGCCCGCACTCCGGCAGCCCCGGCGCTGGCCCCGTTGCCAGTCGGCGTCGAGGTGGATTTTATCCCTGAGCGCCGCGGCATGGTTCCGCTCGCGACGCGCCTGGCGGCTTCGCGCCGTTCGTACGCGCTGTTCGATGTGGCACACCAATTTCTCGCCAAGCCGGATTATCTTCAGCTCCGCCTGACGGTGCTGCCTCCGGCCACCGGAGTTCCCGCCGCACTGCTTTACCAGTGCGGCCAGTGTCAAGCCGTCTTCAGCCAGAAGGACAGCATTGCTTCACATGTTTTTAACAAACACTTTGAGAGCTTCTGCAAGCGCGAGGCTGTGGAGGTTGAGCCACCCAAGGGTGCCTTCGTTTGTGTAGCCCGCTGCCGGCTATCCGGGGAATTGCTCGGTCCGCCAAATTATCACGGGTTCAATGCCCGCGTACTGGAGTTACATAAACGACGCTTTTCGCGCATGACCTTCGAAGCCTACCGGGCTCAGATTGAAAACGTCCGCGATGCAGCGCTGCTGGAAAAGTGGAGCCAGGAAGTCCGCAAGCAGACGGTCTACCACTTCGGTGATGGCGAAAAGGCCGTGTCCTTTACCAGCGCCAGCGAAGCCGAGAGTTACTTCCGCGCACACCACCTGCCT
>JBAXJV010000460.1:0-2350 GCA_037137675.1 bacterium
TCACCTTTTCCGGCGGCGAGCTTGCGAGCCGTACGGAACAAGGTGTGGTTCGGCGAGTGTTTTGAATTCATAGATGACGATGGGCAGACACTTTGCGAACAGACGGAAGTCGTCATCGGTCGTGAAGATGGCAAAGTCATGCCGCACGGCAACTGCACAAATCAGGAAGTCTGTATTTGAACCCTGGATGCCTTTTGAGCGACACAGGTTGAACATTTTGGCAGCCGTCACATAGTCCTCGGCATGAAGCAGAAGATCCGGGAAACAGGCCAAACGGGATTCCAGCAGATCAAACTGCGCCTGATCCCGGATGCCGGAGAGCAACTCCTGCCGTATGGGGCCGATGATTTCAATCAAGTGACTGGCGATCAGGCGCTTCAATTCCTCCGCATCCGGATTCGGATTCGGAACATGACCAGACCGCCGCAACGCGAGTGACCAGACGCTGGTGTCGACAAGCACTCTCATGCTTTCGCCCGCTGTCTCTTGTAGTCATATTCAGGGGCGAAATCGACCTTCCCGAATAGATTCAGAATTCTCTCCTGTTGCAGATTGCGTATATAGTCGGACAGTGCTTGCGTCACTGCCGCCCTCTTGGTGTGGTGCCCCCCAAGCGTAACAGCCTGCTTAATCAATTTATCGTCGAGTTGTAGATTTGTCGCCATACGATTTCCTCCACACACATAGTCACACACTCTAATGTGTTGAATCAATCATTATTTGCGACGCCGAACGCCTGCACTCACGGGCGGCGGTACGCCGTACCGTGCAGTGCTTGGTTCGGCTTTCGTTTTCATCAATCCAACCACCAGTACAGGAACTGGGATGGGCCGAGCAGCATCAGGCCAAAGCACAGAGCAGACGATCCGGCAAAGAGACTGAGGTGGGCCATAAAGTGTCTCAGTCGTGAAATCAGAGAGCAAACAGCAAGAGCAACCGGCCACGCGAAAAGCACTGTTAAGATCATCGCCTCGAAATACCAGAACGTCCAGTTAGCGTGCTTGACCAAGGCCGGAGGAAACCCGGCTTCGCCTATCGCCTTTGGCCAGCCGCCGAGGGTGGCGTGCATGTGAAGTGCCAGGGCGTAGAAGGTTCCGACCATGACTACGCCTGGCATGATGGAAGTGGCGATGCTTCGGCACGACAGCGATGCGTAGGATTTGCTCCTGACGCACCACACAATCGCGCCGACGAGTGCCGCCACCAAGAGCCGCATCCAGAGTGGGCCGATGAGTGATATTCCCATTTTGTCTCTCCTGCCGAACGTATTATGGACCCCTGTCCGATTTCCTTGGAACAAGGGCTTGGTGAGGCCGAAGTTACGCCCTATTTCCCCCAAGTCAAGAGTCTTTGACTCAAATGCGCGGTGCGATTGTCCCTATTTATGGTTTTTCCGCATGTTAGCGGACATGTCCGCTAAAACAAGTTGAGTTTCGTAAAAAGTGGCGTTTGGGCGAGGTTTAGTGTCGCATTTTACGGTCTACGGTTATGTTAGCGGACATGTCCACTAATCTCCGAAAAGCCAAAACCTTCAATATTTCATCGAATTATGGACTAAACAGCAAGGCGACTGGAAAAATGATGGTTGGGTTTCTTCATTGTAGTGAAAGGGAGGTTTTTTCATGCATTCATCGGATGATACGGACAGATTACTAGCTTCGTTTGCCGACCACCTGCTGCGGCACCGTCTGGCGGATGAACGACGCGGGAAATTCATGGTGAACTGGGTGCGCGGGTTTTTGGGCCAACCGCCTCCCAACCCTGGAGCAACCGCCGATGAGTGTCTGCAGGCGTATCAGGATTATCTGGAAAAAAGGCAACTCCCGGATTGGCAGGTTGAACAGTCACGTCAGTCGGTAACGGCCTGGTTCCAGTGGCGCGCACGGCAGTCGGATACAACTGCTCCGCTGGCGCCGAAGGTCGCAGCGGCGCCCGATGGCTCGGTAGATCCTGCGGCCGCTCTGGGAGCCTTGGAGCAGACGTTGCGTACCCGGCATTATGCCTACCGCACCGAGCAAACGTACATGGATTGGAGCCGGCGTTTCTTTGAATATCTGGCCGCCTCCGGGCGAGTTGCAGGCGGACGACCAGTGGTCTCGAAGGACGCTTGCAGCGATTTCATATCGCATTTGGCTACCCGCCTGAACGTAGGCGCCGTGACCCAGAACCAGGCCTTCAGCGCAGTGTTGTTTCTGGTTCACTGGCGTCCCACAGGGACGCCAAGGCTGTAGCGGTTCAGGCTGTAGGCTGTTAGGTTACTAACCTTCCCATAATAATCCAGACATGAACTTGCCGCCGGTTTACACCGGCGGCTACGTAGCCGCGCCTGTGAAGGCGTGGCTCTTCTCAG
>JBAXJV010000461.1:0-2347 GCA_037137675.1 bacterium
ATATCACCTTATGAAAAATACGCCCATGGACCGGAATGTGACAAAATATGACTGGGTGGTCAATGCTCGATGCTCAAGCGGGAATTGGGGCTGAGCAAACCCGGTCTTCCGCCAGTTCCGCCAAGGTCGTCGTCATGCCTTCAATTTAACAGACTTCCGCGTGGCCGCGTACGCATCCAACAGCCGGACAGCCGTGGATTGTATTGAAAATCCGCGCCGTACGGCCTCGCGTCCCTGCGCGCCGAGTTGACGGACGCGGGCGGCGGCGGAGAGCAGTTCCTTCAATGCGGCGGCCAGCGTAGCGGCATCGTTCGGGGCATAAAGCACACCCCCGCCGGTGGCCTCAACCAGTTCCGTATAGGCGCCCAGCCGGGGTTGCACAACGGGCACGCCGGCGGCCAGTGCTTCCAGAATGAAGGTTCCGAAGGCCCCGCCTTTCAGCGCGGGCACCGAAAGCACCGTCAACTTTGACAAAAAGGCCAGACGCGCGGACTTGCCGAAATCGTCCAGAATGGTTAGATCTTTTCCCCATCCTTGCGCGGCCAGCGTGCGCCGTACCGAGGTCAGCAGCGCCCGGTCGTCGCCGGTCTGTCCGCCGGTGGCAATCAGGCGTGCGGCGGCAAAGGCAGGATCCTGCTTCAGCAGCACGAACGCCTCGACGAGCAGTCCGAACCCTTCGCTCTGCGAGAGGCGCGAGAGGAAGCCTATCACGGGCGGGTCAAACGGCAGCGGGGACGCCATGTAGTCTGCGGTCTCAATGCCGATCGGCACAATCTGTATGCGCTCCTCGTCCAGCGCCAGACGCTGCCGCATGCAGTCGGCGTAATGGCGGCTGACGGCGATGAAGCCATCCACATCGCGGGCGCGCTCTTGCATCGCGGCCCAGATTTCGCCGGTTTTGTCCGGCGCCATGGCCTCGATCCAGGTGTCCTCGTCCTGAAGTGAACATACCAGCCTGACCCCCAGGCGTTGTTTGAGGCGGCGGGCCAGACCCAGCAGCAATGCGTTGGAGATGTGGATCACGTCGGGCGGAGTGTCGGCAGCCAGCCAGTCGGCAAGGCGTTCAAGTTCTTCCGCCTGACGGCCTTGCTCTCCGCGCAGCATCGAAAGGGTCAACTCCTCCATCCCCTCCGCGCGGGTGGCGCCCGCCTTTCGGGCGGCCCATGCCAGCACCGGCGGGGCATCGAGCAGGCGTGTGACCCAGCGCGGCGCGCGGCGCAAGGACGGCACCAGATGCTTCAGATAAAGGCTGACGGCCCCGTAAAAAACCGGAGCGGTCGTCTGCAGTCCGGCGCTTTCGCCGAAAAGCGGCAGATACATCGGCACCAGGACAACATCGTGTCCCAGCGCGCGCAGCGCCTGCACCATGGCGACATCGCGCAGGCAGTTCTGGCAGTAAAACGCATTGCCCGAACCAGGCACGATCTGGATGATCTTCATCGGCGCAGTATCTCCAGCTTCTATATCTTTACGATCATCGCTCAATCCACATAAATCATCTTCTTCGTCATGCCGCCGTCGGCGACAAAGTTTTGACCGGTGAGAAATCCGGCAGAAATCAAATAGTCCGCCAACTCCGCGATATCCTGCGGAACACCGACCCGTCCAGCGGGATGCTGAAGCCTGTCAGCTTTGCTGTGTTTGGTGTCTTTGTTCGTTTCAATCCATCCGGGGCTGATGCAGTTGACGCGGACGTCCGGCCCGAGGCTGACTGCCAGCGCGTGCGTCAGCGCCACCACCCCACCCTTCGACGCGGCGTAGGCCTCGGTGTCGCGCTCCGACATCAGCGCGCGGGTCGAGGCAATGTTTACAATTGCGCCTTTTGCCTTGCGCAAGAACGGCGCGGCATGTTTCGCCATCAGGAAATAGCCGGTCAAATTAATGCCGAGCACACGGCTCCATTCTTCGAGCGTCAGTTCTTCGATGTTGAATTTTCCGCGCGTTCCAACTCCAGCGTTATTGATCAGCGCATCAAGCCGCCCGAAGCGCTCGATGGTTTTAGCCATCGCCAGCCTTGCTGTGGCTTCGAGCGATGTGTCGCCGTGAACAGACTCCAGCCGCTCGCCGGATTCCATCGGTCGAATATCCACCGCCGTCACGTTCCTTCCGGACTTTAGAAAATGCTCTACGCATCCGCGCCCGATGCCCTGCGCCCCGCCGGTAATCAAAATTGTTTTTGTGCTCACAATAAATTTCCGCTGATCAGAAGCAGGTGGAGATTTCTAATGGCTGTCAAATGTTGCTCCGGCAGGTAGTGGTTGTCAAGCGCGGGAAATGATTTGCCTGGCAATTGGGCGCATCTGCGATTAGGTGCATCATGAGGGCTTTGGTTTTCTTGGCGGCGCGT
>JBAXJV010000462.1:0-2341 GCA_037137675.1 bacterium
GCACGGGCAGCGTGCTCAGCACGCCGATCACGGGCTTTTCCGGCTGCGCCACGTTTTGGATCAAGCGCGTAAGGTTGTATTCCAGCATCGCCTCTGTGCGTGGGTCCACCATGGGTATCGCGGCATGCTGGTCACCGCAAACGGCGGAGATGCCAAAATAAAGCATGGCGCCTTCGGCGTTGATTGGTTGCCCGGCGACGCCCTGGCTTTCCGCTAAATCTGCTGCGTCGGAATCCGGCGCCGGATCATATGGTTCCACGACGATCCTGCCTCCGCCGGCCTTTTCGTATTCGCCCAGCAAGTCACGCACCTGGGCAGCGAAGTTTTTAAGCGGACCCGGCAGGCCGGGCTCGCTGCCGTTGAAGAAAAACTGCAGCGTTACAGGGTGACGCAGATCCGACAGCACCTCGCGCGTGCCGGGGGAGAGCGTGTAGAGCCGTTCTCCGGTGAGATCGGCACGCAGCCGGACAATGCCCAGAAGCAAGTTGGCGGCGACGAGAACTGCCAGCAGAATCAGCACCCCTGCAATGCCGCCGCCGATGCGCCAGGCCCGCAGATTGGAGTTTGGAGATTTCATATTGTCATGATCCTTTACTTTAAGAATTAAGCCGCCTTGCGGTTTTCGAGCACGACATGCGATGTGAAGAGCATGAAAACGATGACGCTGGCGAAATAGGCCAGATCACGCAAGTCCAGTACGCCGCGTTGCAGCGCATCAAAATGCGGCATAAAACTAAACGCGGCCACGCCGTCCACCAGCCAGAGCGGCGCCCAGTGGGACAGCATGCCGGTGACCGGCGGCCAGCCGGCGACAAGCAGAAAAAATCCGATCACCACCGAGAGTACAAAGCTGATCACCTGATTGCGCGTCATGGCGGACGTCAGCATGCCCACCGCGAGGTAGGCGCCGGATAGCAGCAGGCTGCCAAGATAACCACCCGCAATTGCGCCGCCGTCGGGCGCGCCAAGGTAGCAGGTTGTCGCGACAATTGGGAAGGTCAGCGCCAGGGCTGTCGCGAGAAAGGTCCAGGCCGCGAAGAATTTCCCCAGAATCGCCTGATTTAGAGTGATCGGCAGCGTCAGCAGTAACTCGATTGTGCCGGTGCGCCGCTCCTCAGCCCACAAGCGCATTGCGGCGGCGGGAACCAGAATCAAATAGACCCACGGATGCCATATAAAGAAACTCCGCAGATCGGCCTGATTGTTTTCGTAGAAGTTGCTAACCGAAAAGGTTAGAAACGCCGTCAATACGAGAAACACCACAAGAAATACATACGCCACTGGCGAGGTGACATAGGCGCGCACTTCGCGTTTATAAACCGCCCAAGCAGGGCAAGAAAAAAAGCTCATGATTAAACTCCTGTCTGTCTAATTTCAGGTTTGAGGAATAGTGTCAACCGGCCTTGCGGACCGGTTCATCGCCAAGGGTGAGCGTATGAAAGACATCCTCCAGACGTCCGGACGGGCTGCGGGCTTTAAGTTCAGAGGGCGTGCCGTTGGCGACGATCCGGCCGTGTGCAATTACAATCACCCGCGTGCAGATGGCGTCCACTTCCTCCAGTATGTGCGTTGAGAGCACAATCACCTTCTGGACTGACATTTCACGGATCATCGCGCGCACGACCTGCTTCTGGTTTGGATCCAGCCCGTCGGTGGGTTCGTCCATGATCAGCACCGACGGATCGTGCAGAATTGCCTGAGCGAGGCCCGTGCGCTGCTTGTAGCCCTTGGAGAGAGTCTCGATTGCCTGAAGCCGGACCGGTTCCAAATGGCATTGGATGATGGCGTGTTCGACCTGCGCTTCGCGCGCAGCTCCGTGAAAGCCGCGGACCTCGGCGACGAAGCGTAGAAACTGCACGACCGTCATTTCCCCATAAACCGGCGAGTTTTCCGGCAGATACCCGATTTCCCGTTTGGCTGCGATGGGGTCGGTAATAATGTCATATCCGTTCACGATCGCTGTGCCTGCCGAGGGCGGCAGGAAGCCGGTGATCATCCGCATGGTGGTGGACTTTCCGGCACCATTAGGACCAAGAAATCCGAGCACCTCACCGCGTTCAACTTTAAATGATACGCCTCGAACTGCATGAATCGGGCCAAAGCTTTTATGTAAATCGATTACTTCCAGCATGCATACACCCTTTCTGCTGTGTTGCCAGTATCACTATTTCTGACTGCTTCTAAATCCGGACGAAACGTGGCGTTCCGAGGCACTTTAGCAAGAGGTAACCGCTTGTGATAGAAAAATGCGACAGAGAATATTGCGGTGAGAATATTGCGGGGCGCATGTCAGTTCCGTTGGGCTTTTCCAATTACGTTTTGGCACTTACTTTGAGCGAAT
>JBAXJV010000463.1:0-2324 GCA_037137675.1 bacterium
CTGCGATGCCCAGCTGGCGCGCGCCGAAAAACTGGCCCTGCAGTTCGGTTGCAAAGCCTACGGTACTTTGGACGAGATGCTCAAAGATCCGGCGATTGATGTCGTGAATGTGGCACTGCCAAATCACCTGCACTGCGAGGCTGTACTGAAAAGTGTCGCTGCCGGCAAGCATGTGCTTACGGAAAAACCGCCTGCGATGACTCTCTCCGAGACCGACGCTATGATCCTCGCCGCCAGCCGTGCCGGCGTCAAATTCGGATGCACTGTGCAGTGCCGTGTTCGCAAGGCCATTCAGGCTATGAAGCAGGCGGTTGACAGTGGACGGTTTGGAAAACTGTTGCATGCCGATGCTTATATGAAATGGTTTCGCGCCACCGAATACTACCAGTCCGATGCCTGGCGTATGTCGCGTAAATCAGGGGCCGGGGTGACGGTGCAGCACGCTTTTCACTACATTGATTTGCTCCAGTATCTTGCCGGACCGGTGGCGCGGGTTGAGGCCCGCATGACCAATCTGGCGCACCCCTCTATTCCGCTGGAGGATACCACTCTGGCGTTTCTGGATTTCAAGTGCGGTGCACAGGGCGTGGTTGAGGCTTCGACCGCGCTCTGGCCGGGCACCGATATCCGGATCGAACTCAACGGCACGGATGGCACCGCCATTATGACCGGCGAGAAAATGACCACTTGGCGTTTCAAAGACGACCGCCCTGAAGACGCCGCGATCCGTAATTACGGCAGCGATTCGCAGGCTACCGGCGCAGGCGGCGCGGCGGATTTCGCTTTCCTGGATCATCAGGTCGTAATTCAGGATATGATTGATGCCGTCCGGGACAACCGCGATGTGATCATCCCAGTCAGTTCTGTACGTCCAACCCTCGAAATCGTCTTGGCCATGTACCATTCGGCGGCACGCCAGAAGCCGATTGCTTTGCCGGTGCAGGACGACGATTCCATCTGGGTGTGGGCCTGACAGAATCAGCCTCAAGCGCCGTGTGATTTCATGCGGTGCCAGCTGCCGTGACGACACGGACGGTGCTGGCGTTGCCCGGCGACGGGGCACTTTATCTGCGGATCGAAGGCAGCAGCTCAAATAGTCCGGATGTGAAACGCTGCCATGTTTCTCCAATGCTACCGCCATGTTTGCGCGACAATCTGGCTACTATCCAGACTGTTGTCAGCATCAGGAAAAAACGGCACAGAAACACACAGCGGTTAGAATCCAGCGTCATTGCGCCCCAGTTCAGGCTGCACCCCGAAAAGACTCTGGCCACCAGCGTTCCCAGAAACGGGCCCACTCCAACCGCCAGCACATTTAAAACAAAGGCGATGTTGATATAGGCGCTTTGATGTCCTGGCCGTGCGCTGCCCAGCATCATATCGGTGATCCCGACACCAATGCCAAAGATCAGAATGCCCTGCAGCATGTGAAATCCGATCATCATTATCCGCCAGTGCGGATCCATCGGATTGGCGAAAAGCCAGATTAAATTCAGCGCCGCCAGCGCCGGCACAAGCAGCGCGAAGATTATGCGTCCGCCAAAACGGTCCACAATCCGTCCGCTCAGTGGCAGTGTGGCTGCGGCGCCGATGGAAGCCGCAGTATCCATCCAGACAATGAAGTTGTCGCCCGCGCCGAGAGTGCCCTTCAGGCAAAGTAGCGCAAACGGACCAGACATGGCAGCCGCCAGATTAAAGAGGGAGCCAAAAAGCAAAAAGTAAACAAATGGACGGTCTTGAAAAGGAACGGCCAGCGTCTGCCAGAATGTCAGATTTGACGAACGGCGGGCCAGCGGGGCTTCGGGAATGCGGGGAATCCCGGCAGTCATCAGCAGGTTTGTAAGCACGGCAATCACAAAGACCACTTGGAATTTCCACAGTGCGGGGTTATGGCCGAGCAACCAGCCCACCGCTGCGGTGTATGCCACCAGCATGAGTTGCCAGCTTGTGCGCAGGCGGCCGAAGAAACGGCCGCGTATATTATCGGGCACGTTGTCGCTGATAAGCGGGAACCATCCAGCCATACCCAGAGAGCGAAAAGCGCCGTAGCCAATCAACGACAATGCTACCAGCATGACCAGCGTGGTTGGTGCAACGATTCCGTGCAGGGAAGGTAGTATAGCCAGCAGTATTAGAAACGGCACGTCGGCCAGATAAAATGGCGTAAGAATCCGCTTTTTGCCGAAAATTGCCGCCAGCGGGATCGTCAGCACCATCAATCCCGTCATGAGCGGGCTCAACGCAAAAAAGCAGGCCAGAGTTGTGTTGCTGATGGAGGGATGAACGTTGAGGATGAATAACGCAATTACCCGGTCGCTGATGCC
>JBAXJV010000464.1:0-2319 GCA_037137675.1 bacterium
ACAGTCTAACAGCCTACAGCCTAACAGCCTGCGTCCCATGGGACGCTAGTGATTTTGTGTTTAGATGCGTCTGCCATGAGTCCAGTCGCCCTGATGTTCGGCTAAGCGGCGCTGGTTCCTCCAGAACAGCCACTTTTCAGCTGCAAAGACGCCTCGCCCTACCTCGCGTACGATCAAGTGGTTCTTGAGAGCCAGACATTGGTAGGGCGAACCGTCCCGGTGAGCCGCTGAGGCTGACGAGGAGGCTGTCTCGTTCCAGGAAACGGACTTAGCCGCACATTTGGCTGTCGCGGTCCTGCTTGACAAAATCGATTTGTCGAAGCAACATTATCCAGTGCGGATCAATTACACCCCACCTCGAAGTCAAAAAATGGCGGGAGCTGGTTGAACCGTCTGTATTATAAGGACCGGAAGCGGAAGGCGCACTGATGATGAGAGTAATTCGGCCGTTTTCATGGGGGTTGACACTGCTGACGCTGGCGGTGATCGCTGCCGCCATATGGCTGACGGACAGCTGGGCCGACAAAGCGGTTCTCCCAATGGTGCTTTTGTGCGTGTTGTTCCTCTCCGCATCTGTCGTTTTGTCCAAAGCCAAAGCCAAAGCCAAAGCCAGCTCCGAGCCGATTTTGGATCGCGTTGTTCATGTGCCTCAAAGTGGGATCTTCGCCGCCTGGCTTGTGCTGATGACCGCGTTGCTGATTACCGCCACAGCAACCATGTACATGCTTTCAAACGTGAAAAAGGCTGCCGAACTGAACTTCATCGCTCACTGTGATGACATTAGTCGGAGCATCGTAGACAAGCTTGATGACTATGCCCGCGCTCTGCAAAGCGGGGTGGCTTTTTTTGCCGCTTCCGATATTGTTACGCGCGAGAAGTGGCATCTTTTCGTCGAAGCCCGTAAGTTTGAACAAGAACTTCCCGGTATTCAGGGTATGGGCTTTTCGCTTATGATCCCGCGCTCCGAACTGGCCCGGCACATTCAGGAAGTCCGCAGTGAAGGATTCCCTGAATACAACGTCACGCCGCCGGGCGATCGCGAATTTTATTCACCAACCATCTACCTGGAACCGTTTGCCGATCGTAATCTGAGGGCTTTTGGCTTCGACATGCTCTCAGAACCAGTGCGTCGTAAAGCCATGGAACAGGCACGGGATACTGGTTCTACGGTGCTCTCCGCTCCAGTTGTTCTGGTTCAGGAAACCGCTCAGGACGTTCAAGCCGGAACCTTGATGTATGCCCCTGTCTATCGCAATGGCATGCCCGCCGATTCAATTGAACAGCGCCGGGCTGCAATATTTGGCTGGGTCTACAATGCCTATCGTATGAACGACTTGCTTCGAGGAGTGCTTGGAATTCGTATGCTGGAGAGCGCGAAGCAGCTTAATTTTAAGATCTTTGACGGCGAACAGCCTTTGCCGGAAAACGTGCTTTATTTCTCTTGCAACGAAAGAGACGAGAACCTTCCGTCCAGAATACGCTTCGCGCGCCAGGCTACGCTCGATTTTAATGAACATCACTGGACGCTGCATTTTACCCAAGCCAGAAGCGGTTTCTTCACGCTGGAATACATCAAAATATGGTTCATTACGGGCGGCGGGGTGCTGGTCGCGTTACTGCTGTTCAGCCTGATCCGGATCCTGCTGAGCACCCGTGCTAAAGCGCAATCTTTGGCGGAGAAACTGACCGTTGACTTGCGGGCGAGCGAGGCGCAGTACAGGGCCATTATTGAGAACAGTCCGATATCCATTCAAGTTGTAGATAATCAAGGCTTTACCCTTCAAGTAAACCCCGCGCACAAGGCTCTTTTTCACGCCGTTCCGCCTGCGGGCTTTTCAATTCTGGATGATCTTAGCCGTAAAAATCTGGAGTTAGAGGGCTTGGTCAACCTGGTCAAAAAAGGGGAAGTAGTACATTTCCCCGACACATATTACAACGCACACGATGTCTCGCCGGAGTTTCCGGATGCGCCTGTTTGGATCCACGCCGTAGCTTTCCCGATAGTCGGCAGCGATGGCGCGCCGGATTATTTTGTCTTTATGCATGAAAACATCGTCGAGCGCAAACTGGTCGATGCCTATCGCAAAATAGACGGCGATGTCCTGCATATACTCAACGTTATTGAAAACACACATGATGCCCTGCAGTCAGTCGTTACCGCTATCAAGGAGCAGTCCAGATTTGATGCCGTGGGAATTCGCTTGAAAAACGGGGATGACTTTCCGTATTTCGTCCGGCAAGGCTTTTCCGAGGATTTTCTGCTTTCTGAAAACACGCTGCTCGAACATGCCGCTGATGGCGTGGTGCATCGGGACAAAG
>JBAXJV010000465.1:0-2319 GCA_037137675.1 bacterium
GGGGCGACCGCGCGAAAGAGGTGGCCGCGAACACAGAGAAGGTCGTGCTGACGTCCGGCAATCCCCCACCCTCGCAAGAAGCGCGCACGCCACGCTGGCCGGAGGCCTGCGAGGAAGAGCGGCGGCGGCGGTACGCTACGCCGCCGATGTTCAGCGGCTTGCCGCTGGCCGTCGAGCCCGGCGCGGTGCTGCGTGGGCTGTACCGGGGCGAGGTCGAGAGCTGGGTGTGCGCGGCGAAGAACATCTACAGCGCCAACACCTGGCGCCTTGCCGATCTCCTGCCGGTGGCCGGGCAGTTCGAGTTCATCGTCGCCAACCCGATGCGCGCGGAAATGGGCGCTACGGCCCTCGGGAAGGCCTCTGGGCGGGCCAAGAGCAACGCCTGCACGGAAACCGACCGGTTATACCTGGTCGTCGAGTTCGATACCGGCGACATGCTGCGCGACCAGATCGCGGTGCTTTCCTCGCTGCATACTCCGGCGGCGCCGCTGGCGCTGGCGGTGTTTTCGGGCGGGAAGTCCATTCACGGCTGGTTCAACGTCGCCAGCCTGGCGCCGTATCAGCGGCGGGTCTGGTTCGCGCTGGCGGCGTACCTGGGCGCCGACGCTTCGCTTTGGGATACATCCAAACTGGTCCGGATGCCGGGCGGGCACCGCCGGGGATCCGGGGCCACGCACGATATTCTTTACTGGGAGCCTGAACATGCAGCTTGATGGCAACACCTTCTTTGACGGTCTGCTGCCGGCGGAATTGTCGGCCTGGGTCGGCGTGAACATGCCCCCACCCCCGGCGGCGGTCCCGCTGACGGCGTTGCGGCGGCCGGTGACGGGCGCGGATGATCCGAATGAGTTGATCCGGTATCGGTTTCTGTGCCGGGGCGGCACGGCGCTGTTGGTCGGGCCCACCGGCGCGGGGAAGTCTTCGCTGGCGATGCAGATGGCGCTCTGCTTCGCCAGCGGCCGGCCGTGTCTCGGTCTTGAACCGGCGCGGCCCCTGAGTGTTGTGATTATTCAGGCAGAGAACGACGAGGGGGACCTGGCCGAAATGCGGGACGGCGTACTCGCCGGGCTGCAATGGTCGGCAGAAGATGCCCTGGCCGCGCAAGGGCGCGTACACGTGGCCACAGTGGACGATAAGACAGGACCGGCCTTTGCGGCCGTGCTGGGGGCTCTTTGTGCTGAGTTCACTCCCGATATGGTCTTTATGGACCCGGCCTTCGCCTACCTGGGCGGTGACGCCCTGGCGCAGAAGGAGGTTTCCCCATTCCTGCGCAATCAGATTCTGCCGGTTGTCCACCAGCACAACATCGGGCTCTTCATCGTCCACCATGCCAATAAGCCACCCGCCGGCGGGCAGCAGAAGGCCCATTACATGCCGGGTGACTTTGCCTACCTGGGGGCCGGGTCGGCGGAGTGGGCCAATGTCTGCCGTGCGGTGCTGGCACTGCGGGCAACCGAAGACGCGCGCGTCTTCGAGTTGCGGGCCGCAAAGCGCGGGTTCCGACTGCGTTGGCACGAGGGCAATGTGCCCGAGGGCGATCCCACCACTATGCGTTATGTGGCCTACAACCGGGAGCAAGGCGTGATCTGCTGGCATGAGGCGGAGGCGGACCAGGTTCCGCGTGAGAAGCAGGATCGGGCACAGGCGATTGTCGATGCAATCGGTGCGGGCGCAACCACACGTCCGGAGTTGTACGCGGTCTGCGAAATGAAATCCTCAACAATCAAGGATTGGATCGTCCGGCTGAAAACCCGAAAGATTATTGTCGAGTCAGACGATGGTGTTTTCCGCCTGACCGGTAAATTGACGCCGAGAATTCCCGTCGAAACGAGGGCTAATGATGCGCGATAAATCCGGCTGGAATTCGGCTGAAACCCGGCTGAACCCGTCTGGGACGGGCTCTGTTTTTGGCGCGTTTTGGCCAGCCGGCCGGACCCCCTTAAAGGGGGGATCCGGCTGGCCGGCCAAAGCGCAATGCGGCAAAAACCAAAATCCGGCTGGAATTCGGCTGGGGTCGTCTGGCGTACTACGTTTCAAAAAGGGGGAAATGAAAAATGAGCATGACCATCCTCGCGCTTGACCTCGCGACAAAGACCGGTTGGGCGGTTGCCTGTGATGGCAAGATCGTCGAGTCCGGTGTCCAGGACTTCGCGCTGCGGCGCGGGGAGTCGCACGGGTTGATGTTTCTGCGGGCGCGGCGCTGGTGCCTGGATACGGCCAAGATGGCCGGCGCCGGGCTGCTGGCCTATGAGCAAGCCCACTACCGGGGCGGCGCGGCCACGGAGGTCTGCGTCGGGCTGGTCACCCACGCCATGGGCG
>JBAXJV010000466.1:0-2313 GCA_037137675.1 bacterium
AATCACCGGAATGGTGCTGTTGCTGACAATCAGCCGCAGCATCTCAATAGTTGCCAGACCACCGCCGGTGCCGATGCCGGAGCCGAGCGGCATAACGGCCGCGCAGCCTGCGTCTTCCAGGCGTTTTGCCAGAACCGGATCGGCTGGCATATATGGCAGCACGATGAATCCGTCTTTAACTAATTCGCGGGCGGCGGCATAGGTCTCAATCGGGTCGGGCATCAGATGGTGCGGGTTGGGATGAATCTCGACTTTTATGAATGGACTGCCGCAAAGTTCGCGGGCAAGCTGCGCCGCCCGAATGGCCTCGCGGGCGTCGCGGGCCCCTGAGGTATTGGGCAGCAGTGTGACACCCATGCTGCGCAGAGGTTCAAGTAAGTCGTCGCTGGGCCGGTCGCGGTTGAAGCGTCGCAAAGCCACGGTCACCAATTGCGCGCCTGAGGCGGCCACGGTGCGGCGCATGCTTTCGTTGTCCTGAAATTTGCCAGTGCCAAGCAGCAGCCTGGAAGTAAAGCTATGACCGCCCAGCATGAATGTGTCTTGCATTGAAGCTTACTCCATCGTCAGCGTGCCCCACTCCGTCTGCCGGTGGAAGTTGCACGCGGGATGAGGAGAGGTGGACGCCAGCACAGGTGCTTGGATGTCACGGGTGTAATCATAGCGGCAGAAAGAAAAATGCCAGCGTGTGCCCGCAGGCGCGGTGCCACTTTCAGCGACAGTCGCAAATGGCACGCGAGCCAGCACTTCCCACCAACCAGCCGCGCGATCCACGCGGGTCCAGTGATCGAAGGCCGGTGTTGGTATTAGCCAGGCATACGCTCCCTGCGGGTTCGTTTTTGGTGTGGCGAAAGCTGCGGCGGAGGGAATTCGCAGTTGAAAAATCTGGTTTTCCGGAGTGACGTGTAGTTCGATGTAGGCCAGCTGGTCGGCCGGTCGTAAAAACATCTCAAAGACATCGCCGCGTGTGTAGGAAGGTGCGTTGAACTCGGTTTCAGGATTGAATGGGTCGTCGTCCTGCAGGTGAGCGTAAACCCAGAGCCCGCCGGTGTCGTGACCGGTCCGCACAGTGGCCGGAAGGCATCCGGCCTGCCGCGCTGGCAGCCAGACTTGCTGCATTTCGCAAGCTTCACTGGCGGAGAAAGCGGCGGCGACAGACGGCCAGTCAGAAGGATTAAAATCAGGCAGTTTCCGGCATGACAATTGTGGCGGATGAAGCATGGTGGTCATGTATTGTTCTTTTTCGAATTTCCCGTGTTGAGTGATGAGTGGTGTCAGCAGTTGAATGGCTAAAGGCGTCC
This sequence comes from bacterium, assembly GCA_037137675.1. Taxonomy (GTDB): domain Bacteria; phylum Verrucomicrobiota; class Kiritimatiellia; order CAIKKV01; family CAIYGI01; genus CAIYGI01. The sequence goes on from JBAXJV010000466.1 coordinate 1,299, forward strand.
GTCCGCAAGGTGCTTGCCGAGCGCTGACTTGATGTCGAAAACAACCGCATTGTTCTTCCTGAAATTTTCAAAATTGATGTCGCGGAATTTATCGTGCGCAACAGCCAGTACGACGGCGTTGATGGTGGCCTCCTGCTCGCTGTCCGGGCGGGGACTCAATTTCAGGCCGTATTCGCGCTCGACATCTGCGGCGTCGGCCCACGGGTCGTGAACTATCACATTGCAGCCGTAATCCTGCAGCTCGCGAATGACCCCGATAACTTTGGAGTTGCGGATGTCCGGGCAGTTTTCCTTGAAAGTAATCCCAAAAACCAAAACATTGCTGCCCTGGACTTTATTGCCCTTCTGAATCATTAGCTTGACGATTCGATTGGCGACATATGCTGGCATGTTATCGTTGAGCCGCCGCCCGGCCAGGATGATTTCCGGATGGTAGCCCAGGGATTCTGCCTTGTGCGTCAGGTAGTACGGATCAACGCCAATGCAATGTCCCCCCACGAGGCCCGGGCGAAAGGGCAGGAAGTTCCATTTGGTGCCGGCAGCTTCCAGCACGTCCAAGGTGTCAATGCCCATGCGTTCAAAGATCAGCGACAGCTCGTTGACAAATGCGATGTTAATATCGCGCTGCGAGTTTTCGATGACCTTTGCAGCCTCGGCGACCTTGATGCTGGGTGCCAGATGTGTTCCGGCGGTGATAATGGAGCGATAGAGCTCGTCTACTGCCCTGGCCACTTCGGGGGTCGAGCCGGATGTGATCTTCTTGATTTTGGTGACGGTGTGAACCTTGTCGCCGGGATTGATGCGCTCCGGACTGTAGCCGCAGAAGAAGTCTTTGTTGAATTTCAGGCCGCTGAATTTCTCCAGCACGGGAACGCAGTCGTCCTCCGTACAGCCGGGATAAACGGTGCTTTCGTAAATGACCACGGCGCCCGGCTTAAGAGCTTTTCCGACCGTCTCGCTGGCTTTGATGAGCGGGGTAAGGTCCGGGCGGTTGTATTCGTCTATCGGAGTGGGC
>JBAXJV010000467.1:0-2311 GCA_037137675.1 bacterium
ATCCAGTTTCCACCCACTGTCCAGTTGCCATTCGTCGGCGCGGCCCAGGTGTAAGCCAGGCTGGTCTCCGCTGACGGACTATAGGTCACATACAGACCGTTGTTCAGACTCATCACGCCCCATGTGCCTGCCGAGGGATTCAGGAAATCGTTCGTATTGACCGTGAACTTGGTGGGATCGAAGCCCGTGAGCACGGCGTTCGAAGCCACCAGCAGGTTGTAGGAGGCGTTGGCGGAAAAATTCGCCGCCAGCGTGCCCATAGACGACACGCGAATCACCAGGCTGCTGCTGCCGGCATTAGCCACCAGCGTCAACTGCGAACTGACGTTGAGCGTATCGTAAGCCACCCCGGCATTCCCGGCAAAGTTGCTGATGCCGACGATATAGGTCGCGCCCGCGTTCCAGGTCAGGTTGCTGCCGCCGATTGTCAATGTGCCGATCCCGGACGAACCCGGCGCAAGGCTTGCTCCATTAGTCAGTATCACGCCAGTCGCGCCACCGCTGACCGTGCCGACGCCGGCCAGAACGGCGTTACTAGTAATCAGCAAGCCTTTATTGAAGGACAGCGTGCCGCCAGCGAGCGATTTCAAGGTAGCCGCCTGTGTGCCATCACCGACTGTAAAGAGAAGTCCGTTGTTGAGAGTCCAAGTGGTAACACCCAGCGTGCCACCCTGCAGCTTGACAGCATTGTTCGTCAATACGGACAGCGTAGCGATGCTGTCCACAAGTCCACCCTGATCAATAACGAGCAGGTTGCTGGATGATGTTGTCGCATAACCAATCGTCAGGGACTGAGTGCCAAGATTCCAAATCGAGCCCGCACCGGTCACCGTTATCACATTCCCAGTGGATGGCGTGGTCGTTGAGACGATCGAGGCAGCAGACGAATAGAGCCGCCCGCCATTGGTAATGATGAGGCTGTTTCCATTAATCACCGGATCGGCGGAGATATTATAGGCGATCTGAACAGCGCCCACGTTGGTCACCAGGCCGGCATCAATACGGCATTCGTTATTACTAATGCCGGCCCCCCCCGTGACGTCACCGCCCACCATCAGGGCGCTCCCATTCAAAGCGAGGAACGACTCGGAGCCGCGCACGAGCAGACGATTCCGCGCGAAGGGGTGCGTATTGGCCTTCTGAGAATACGCAACGGCAACCATGCCGGCAGAGTAAACTCTCGCCCCGTCGAGAATTTCAAAAACATTATCATAGGCGGGACAATTAACTGAAGCTCCCAACCCGGATACGGGCGCGGCGATGGTGGCGCTGCTGATATACCCAACCCCGCCATTGGCAAACCTGATGATATTCCCCCGCGTGCCGTTCGTGCTGGCCCCGAAACTTAAAGCGGCTGAGTTTGTAATCACGGCAGCCCCGACGGTACCCTGGCCATCAACTAACAGCATATTGTTGGTGCCGTTGTTATTGCCAACAGTAATGGCGAAATTGCCAGCGTTTAAAACGGATTTTGCGGAGGCATTACCAACAATGTCCAACCTGTTGCTGGTGCCATCAATGCTTATGTTAAGCGTGCTATTCAACGCCAACAGTCCGCCATTGGTAATCAGCAGGCTATTATACGAAGAACTGCTTCCCACGATCAGGGCGGCGGTGTTGGTCACCGCTGCCGCGCCGGTAATTCCCTTCCCGTCAATTGCCAGAGTGTTGTTCTGGGCGGTAGCACCGGAGCCCACTGTGACGGCCGAATTCCCGGCATTCCACAGCGAAGTTACGGCGCCGCCTTCCACGCGGACATAATTTCCGGATCCCAAAGTACCGATAACCGCAGCCCCGCCGGTGAAAATCCGTCCGCCGTTTCGGATCGTGACGCCATTTTGGTTCTGGGCTGCTGCTGCGCCGACAGTCATACCGGCGTTCGTCACAATGGCGCTATCGGCCACGCCCTGACCGTCCACCAGCAGCGTGCTGTTGCTACCGAGCAGATTGATGGCATGGCTGATGGCATTGACCATAGATACGCCACCGGCGCCACCGATCACCGCCATGCTGTTCGATAGCGATCCCGCCATGCCAATCGCAGAGACCGTTCCGCCGCCTGTAAGGAATTTTCCGCCATTGGTGATAACAATACTATTGAATTTTGCGCCAAGCCCGGCGCCAACCAGAAAATTCCCGCTGTTTGTGTAAAACCCGTTGTCCACGACAAGGTAATTCGATGCGCCGGTACTCACGTTGCCAACAGTAATGTTGCCGGACGATAAGCGGCCCCCGTTGAGAACTGTGATGCCGTTTCTGCTATCGCCGGGTTGCGTGCAGATTGTTATAATTCCGCCGTTGGTAACGATCG
>JBAXJV010000468.1:0-2305 GCA_037137675.1 bacterium
CCAGACGACTCGATCCGAGCAATCCGAAGGTTGTCAGGATCAGAGAAACCAGAATGATGTCGGTCCAGGCGTTCATATTGCGAACCTCAGCATCAGTACAAAGCCCAGAACCGACAAGGCCGCCGCGCCGACCAGAAGCTGCGGCACCTTCAGCAGGCTCAAGCGCGCCATTACCGACTCGATCACACCGGTCACGACTGCGATCAGGAACATTCCGGCCACCAGGCAGACGATTTGGGCCGCGCCGGAAAGTCCCGTAAGCGGCAGAAAGATGTTTGCCAGCAGCGCTCCCAACAGCCATAGCTTCAGTGCAGCCCCGTAGAGTATGAATGCAAGATCGGGGCCGCTGTAATCCAGAATCATCGCTTCGTGGATCATGGTGAGTTCAAGATGCGTGTTCGGGTCATCAACCGGAATCCGGGAATTTTCGGCAAGAAAAACAATCAGCAGGGCCGCCGCCACCAGCACCAGCGCCGGGCCGACCTGCAGCCAATCGGGCCGGGAGACTCCGCCGAAAATTCCGGACAGCGAGAATGACCCTGTAGCATAAGCCAGCGCAGCAAGCCCCAGAATAAGCGCAGGCTCGGCGAGGGTGGCGAATTGAACCTCGCGGCTGGCGCCCATGCCTTCAAAACTCGAGCCCGTATCGAGCGCAGCGCAAACTGTCATAAACCGCGTCGCGCCCAGCAGATAGGCCAGCAGAAGCAGGTCGCCATGAAAAGCCAGCGGCGCGGCAAAATCACCCACGGGCACGAGCAGGAGCGCGGCGATAATGCAGGCGAGGCCGCCGGGCGGCGCCAGACGGAAAACCCAGCTTGTGGTCCGGCTGTAGACAGCGCCTTTGCGAAGAAGTTTGAATAGATCGTAGTAGGCCTGTAATAGCGGAGGGCCACGGCGCCCGGCAAATACAGCCTTGGTCCGGTTGGTAATGCCCGGCAGCAGCGGGGCCAGCAACAGCCCGAGCAGCGCATAGCAAAAGTTACCGGCGCTCATGTCTTCCCCAGCTTCCACGCCAGCAGCACCAAAAGCGTCAGCACAACATACAGGATGTAGAGATTCAGCCGCCCGTGCTGGATCCATTGAAATTTCGACAAGGCCCGCTCAATCGCGATAAACACCGGCCTGTATAAACGCTCGCGACTCATGTCCGGAGTTTCCGTTGAATACGAGGCGCTGTCAGGGAAAAACCCCCGCGGCCAGGAAAACTTGCGATGGGTGCCCAGCAGTAATCCAAAGAATCGCGTGAGCGGATCGGCAAACGACGAGGCTGTGTACTGCATCCGCGGTGTCGGAGCGCTGTAGCCGCAATCCCAGGTGACTGATTCATGCACCAATCTTTTGGCCAACAGCGCGGAACGTATGGCGACCAGAGTTGCCAGAAGCGCCAGCAGGCCCACGCCAACACAAGCGACGACCGCTAACGGCAGGGTGGCGGCGCCGGCCCATTCAGCAAGCCCGGTCGCTCCGGCAAGTTGACTGACGACAGGGCTGAGCACAGTGGTTACCAGCGGGGCGGTCACGCCAATCATAAGACACAAGCAGGCCAGCAGGAGCAGCGGTGCACGCATGCAGAAATCAACCTCACGGGCATGCCGGGCGTGCAGGGAACGCGCTTCGCCCAGAAAAATAGTCCCGAAGGCTTTGGTGAAACAGGCTGCGGCGAGGCCGCCGATCAGCGCCAGACTGACAATAGCCACCAGCGCCGCCACAACGACGGGAATGACGGCGGCATCCAACAAACTGAAGGCCGCGAAGTAAATCAGAAACTCGCCAATAAACCCATTGAGTGGCGGCAGGCCGCTGATCGCTGCGGCACCCGCAAAAAACGTCGCGCCCGTGGCCGGCATGGATTTCAGCAGGCCGCCGAGCTGGTCAAGCTCGCGGGTGCCGGTGGCATGCAACACCGAGCCGGCCCCCAGAAAAAGCAGGCTTTTAAAAATCGCATGGTTAAGCAAATGCAGCAGGCCGCCGGCAAAACCGAGCGCAGCCACCAGCGGATGGTGACTGCCAAGTCCGATCAGTCCAACCCCCAGCCCGATCACGATGATGCCGATATTTTCCACGCTGCTGTAAGCCAGCAAACGTTTCAGGTCGTGCTGGGCCAGCGCAAAGAGTATACCCAACACGCCGGAAACAGCGCCTGTTGCCACCAGCAGATAGCCCCACCAGAGCGGCGGCGAACCAAGCCAGAGCAGCGTTCGCAGCAGGCCGTAGATTCCAATCTTGATCATCACGCCACTCATTACCGCCGACACATGCGACGGCGCCGCCGGATGAGCTTCCGGCAGCCAAACGTGAAAAGGCA
>JBAXJV010000469.1:0-2301 GCA_037137675.1 bacterium
ATCGCGGACCAGTCGATATTATACCAGCCGTCGAAGGCCAGGCGCAGCGGGCGCTTGCGATCGGCCCGTCCGGAAATCAGCCCGATGATGGACTGCACGACCTTGTCCGGCCCGAGGACCAGGGCCTCGCGCCATTCGGGTTTTACTTCAATGCGGTTCTCGGCAAACTTCCTCGATTCGTACAGGGGCATGACTTCTCCTTCGACTATTCACTTCCGACCTAACTCGGCATGGTTCCGTTAACAGATTCCCGTTACCGGGCGCTACGCCTTACACAACCTTTTCCAGTGATTATGGGTGGACTTTCCCAAATCTACAATTGACATTCGGTTATTTACAGGCATCATTTTGTGCGCATGAAAAAAACGTTTGCCCATATCTCGGTGGCCGTTGAATCGGATATCGGCGTCCCCGCCCTGCTCACGCGGGTTGAAGCCCATGAGGAAAACTGGGAGGCCAGCACCACCGCGCCGCAGATCTACGAAACCACCATCGAGCTCCAGAAGGCCGGCGTTGATCAACGCTGGATCGCCGGCCGCGAATACCGGACTGACGCCGGCACCTTCTCGGTCTTTGCGGCAGGGACGCGGATCGAGACGGAAAAGATTCCGCCCGGGGCGTCGGATCATGTCGAGTATCTCCTGCTAAGAGGGCCGATGGCGGCCGCGATTGAACGAGCCCTGGCGGTCTCGCCTGAACGTCCCCTGATCCTGCCGGCGGCGCCTGCCGATCTGGCCATCACGCTGTCCGAAGCCACAAAGATCGTGTTTCAGCGGCCACCCAACTGGCCATGGCGTTTCATCGCAGCGGCGTCTGAATTGACCCGTGCACTAATAGCGGCCCGCCAGAAACCGCCCTTACCGACATCCCATCTGGTGGACCGAGTACGGTCGCTGGTTGAGGAAGCACCACACCAGCCCTGGTCCGTCAAGGAACTCGCCGTCCGGCTCCAGGTCCGTCGCGAGATCCTGTGGGCACTGTTCAAGGACCAAACCGGCCAATCACCGGGCAATTGGATCCGCGGACACCGTATCCGGGTCGCCCAGGAGATGCTGAAACGCGGCCTATCGGTCCGCGAAACCGCCTCCCGCCTCGGCTTTTCTTCGCGCCAGCAGTTCGCCCGCAGTTTCCGGACGGTTACCGGATGCGCGCCGAGTTTGCAATAGGGTTCGTTCATCGAAAAGGGTCTACGGCACCGTTCTCCCGCGGCTGTAAGCCGTCGCGAGCAACGGCTTGTTGACCTCTGTCCTTCACGGCGCAAGCCAACGAATCCTGCTCATCCACAATCCCGAGCGATTCAGGCACTGGGGATCCTCGATTCCGCAGGAACTCATGTAGGTCACACCATCAATCTCAATGAACTCCGGCGCATGCGTGAACAACGTCGTGATCTTGTGTTCAGGAAGAAACCTGCGCGGGTCGGCGGACACCACGACGAAAGTCTCATAGTAGTGCCGGTGAGAGAACCCAATAAACAGGTAGTACAGACCTCCATGACGCATGACGAACGGTGATTCGAGAATGCCGAACGACGAAGGGGCATACGGCGGCAGGTTCGCATCCACATAGCAGGGCGCCTCTGGCGACCAGTGTCGGAGATCGGCGGATGTTGCAAGACCGATCGTGTGCCGGCCCTCCGCGTCCGCCGCAGCGAAGTACTGGAGGAACCCCCCGTCGTCTCCCCGGAGAATGCAGGGGTCGCGATGTCCAGTTGGCCCGAATACATGGAGATCTCCCCATTCGGTGGCGTCATCCACCGCTTTCCAGTTATTCAAATCCGAACTCGTGTAGATCCCCGTTCCAGCAGAGGGCTCGAACATCCAGTACTGTCCCTCGTGGCGAACGACAAAGGGAGATCCATGCGGCAACCTGTCGGGGCCGCCGTCCTGAGCCGCCGGCATCCTGCGCCAAGGCCCCCACACCGTCTCCGCGACAGCATGACCGACGCGATAGTGGGTCTTGCCTTTGCAGTAGAGGTGGCCATGCATCAGCCAGTGCAAGGTCTGGATGAAGGGCCGCGACGAGGGAACCAGATCCTCCTTCAGCCATTCCAAAGCCTCGGCGGTGGTCGGGAAGGGATTCTCAATGCCAAAGAAATGCAGCATTCCATGGGCATCCCGAATCAGGCAGTGATCGTTCACCATCCAGGAATTGGGACGCTCCGGTTCCGGCTCGTAAACCAACTTGAACTCACCGTCCACAACCGGGATTCTCAACTCCGGGAAGCATCTTCTTGCGTCATCAACCATCGTTTACCTCCGGCCAACAGAACAGTTCGTCGCCCGATTTCTGAATGCTGTC
>JBAXJV010000470.1:0-2299 GCA_037137675.1 bacterium
AACGACTGAGATAGCTTACGTGGATGTCGGGGTTCTTGGCAAGTTAATCAACATTCCCCCCGGCTCTTCTTTTACATGTTGAAATTCAGCGTTTTGGGTAGCAGCAGTGCGGGCAATTGTACGTATGTAGCCACGGATAAGACTGCAGTTCTGGTGGACGCAGGGCTGAGTGCCCGCGAGACCAGCGAGCGTCTGGCAAGTCTTGGCGCGACGCCGAAGGACATTCAGGGTGTGCTGGTGACCCATGAACACAGCGATCACACCAGCGGGCTGCGTGTGCTGCAACGTCGTTATGGTGTGCCGCTTTTTGCCAATAGCGGGACCATCGAGGGCTACGATGCGCGTGCCGATGAGCGTCTGAAGTGGCAGGTTTTTACGACCGGGGCGGCGTTTCACGTTGGAGACCTGCTTGTAGAGCCGTTTTCTGTGCCGCATGACACGCTGGATCCCGTGGGGTTTCTGCTGCACGGCGATGGCGTTACGCTGGGCGTGGTGACCGATATGGGTATTACGACCACGCTGATCCGGGCCAGATTGCGCCACTGCGATGCAATCGTGATCGAATCCAATCACGACGTTTACCTGTTGAACAAGTCGAACCGCCCCTGGCCTTTAAAACAGCGCATTTTAGGGCCGCAAGGCCATCTTTCGAACGACGCCTGCGCTGCGTTAGTAACGGAGCTGGCCATTGAAAGCGCGCTGCAACTGGTAGTGCTTGCTCATCTGAGCGGCGAATGCAACGAACCAGGCCTGGCGTTACGGGTTACAGAGACGTCGCTACGTCAACAATGCGCCGGGCGCGTGCGCGTGGTGCTGGCAGCTCCCGACATTGCCACCGAGGTGTTGATGGTTGCGCCACGCCCTGCAGCGGCACCGCAGGACAGTTGACCTGACGAAAGCGCTGAGAAGCCGGCATTCAGGTGCTGGCGTGATTACGTCGCGATCTCAGGCACGGTCGGCGCGGGGGCGGAAATTTCCGTGGAAACCGGCGCGATGGCCGCCGCATCTTCGGCGGCCACCTCTGCGGGGGTGGGTGCCGTGGTGGTTCCGAAGACAGCGGCGGCGAGTTGTTGCAAGGGGCTGCGGCGGCGCAGGAATTCCTTTGAAAGCGCACGGTAGGCGGCGGCACCAGTTGAGAGCGTGTCGTATTGCAGCACCGGCAGGCCATGGCTGGGTGCTTCGCTCAGCCGCACGGTGCGCGGGATCACAGTCTCAAAAACCTTCGCGCCAAAGTGTTTGCGCACTTCGTTCACGACCTGAGTTGAGAGATTCGTGCGTGCGTCGAACATGGTCAGGACAATGCCTTCCATTTCGAGTGCCGGGTTGGCGCCGTTTTGTCGCAACTGGAGAATTAAGCGGTTGATCATGCTGAGTCCCTCCAGCGCGTAATATTCGCACTGCAGCGGAATCAGCACCGCATCAACCGCGACCAGTGCGTTGATCGTAAGAATACCCAGCGATGGCGGACAATCAATCAGGATAAAGTCGTATTTGCTTTCAAGCGCAAAGGGCCGCAAAGCATCGCGCAACCGGTAGAGATGGCGTTCGCCACGGGCGATTTCCACTTCAGCGCCGGCCAGATCCACCTCGGATGGTATCAGGTCGAGTCGTGGAAAAGAGGTCTTTACCAGTGTGTCCTTCAGCGTCGCGTCGCCAAGCAGTACGTCGTAGATCGAGCCCCGTTCCGAAGCTTTGGCCCCGACCCCGCTGGTGGCATTGGTTTGTGGATCCATATCCACCAGCAATACCTTCTGGCGACGCTCAGCCAGGCCAGCAGCTAGATTGATGGCTGTCGTGGTTTTACCGACACCGCCCTTTTGGTTAGCGAGTGCAATAATTTTGGCTGGCATACTTAGGATTCCTAAGCGGAACAGATCAGGTGTTCAGTGTTCGGTGTTCAGCAATGCTCAAATTTACACTGAACACCAAACACTGAAAAGCCTAACTTAGCATTCCCGTCTGGCGGGCGTAAGCGAAAATACCGCCCGCGGCAACTACCGGACCAACGGCGCCGAGCGGTTGAAGTTTAAAGACCTCGCCCGTGCGGCGATTGCTGAGCGTCGCGGCCGGCACGTCAATTTCAGCCACGTCGCCGGTCTGGAAGCGGTCTATCAGGCGCACAGCCGATTCAAACGGGTAGCACTCGCCGGTGGCTACGGCGTTGCGAAAGAATATGCGGGCGTATGACTCCGCCACAATCGCCAGCGTCCCGGCCGCGCCAAGCGCCACGGGCGCATGCTCGCGCGACGAGCCGCATCCGAAGTTGCGTCCGGCGATAATGATGCCGTAGGGCGATCCC
>JBAXJV010000471.1:0-2283 GCA_037137675.1 bacterium
AGTCTCATACCGCTAGTGCAAGTGCTCGTTCATGCGTTCGGGATGGTTTCAGCGGAAATCCTGATTGATGACACCACCATCATCCCGGTTGCCGTAGGATCGCACGATGAGGTTTATGAATAACCCCTCCCGCTTAGAGAAAGGGCCAGGCGCCATGCTCTTCAGTATTCATGCCACGCCGGAGCGCGTGCGCCAGCTGCAGGCGCGCCAGGCCACTGATCCCGAGTTTGCGCAGTGGCGCGCGCAGATCCACGAGCTCCTGGCCGGCCCCAACGCGTTAGACCTCGCCAAACCCGGCCTGGTCAATGCCCCCCAGGCAGACCCCTACAGCCTCGGACACCTGGGCTCAGCCCTGGCCGTCTACCACGCGGTCGAGCCGAGTGCGGCAGTGGAACGGCTGCTGCTGGATTTCCTGCGCTGGATTCCCGGCCAACAGTCGCTGATGTGGGGGCAGAACATCTCCCTGGGGCAGTTCCTCAAGGGCGCGGTGCTCGCCATGGATGCCGTCGGGGAACAGTTGCCAGCCGCTGAACGGCTGGCGATCCTGGAGCACCTCACGCTCTTCTGCATTGAGAACCCGGACCCGGAACACATCAGCAACCGCCATCCCACCGGCGCCCAGCCGATGCGTCATTACCTCGAGATCCCGGGGTTCGGGTTCCACCTGAAGGACGAACAGGTGAACAACTGGGACGTGGTGTGCGGCCAGGGCCTGCTCTACATGGCCCGGGCCCTGGAGGCGGTGTGCCCGGCGCGGGCGGAAACCGCACAGGCCTGGCGCGACATCGCGGTGGTGCGCCTGCGCCGCTTCCTGGAACTCGCCTTCGCGCCGGAGGGCGAATACGGGGAAGGCCCGTCCTATTACAGTTACGGCAACATCGCCTGCGTGCTGATGCTCGACTGCCTGGCCACCTGGCCGGGACTCGACCTCAAGCTGGCGCCGCACGCACTCCGCGGCCTGTACGCCTCCCCGGCCTGGAGCCGGGAACTGTACCACGGCCGGCTTGAGGACGGGCGCTTCAATATCAACGACTCATCGGTGAACGGCTACGAGTCGCCCGCGGTCGTCCATTGGCTGGCGGCCCGAGCGCGGAACGAGGAGGCCCAGTTCTACGGCGACGAACTGCGCCGCCTCAATCTCGGAACCGTGGCCCCTGAGGAGCTGGCCTATTCTTTCCTTTGGCGCGAGACGACACTGGCGGGCCGCCGGCCGCACGGGCGCAAGGCGACCAATTTCGGACGCCTCGGCACGGTGGTCTGTCGCCAGGGCTACGCACCGGAGGACGCGCACTTCACGATTCGCGCCGGGGACCATGCCGGCGCGCACACACATCCTGACCGCGGCAACATGCTGCTGACGATGTATGGCGAAAACCTGCTGGCGGATGCCGGGATGCCGGCGGACCGCTCCATTGCCGCCTATTTCCCGTGGCATCGCTCCACGGCCGCGCACAACTGCCTGGTGATCGGCCGCCAGAACCAGCTCGTGGAGACCGACCATGGCTATGTCAGCGGCAGGATCACCAGGTACGAAGCGCAACCGGCGGGCACGCTGGTGACGGCGGACTGCGGTGCGGTCTGGCCCCAGGCGCGCCGCGTGCTGCGCCACGCGTTCATCGCGTGGCAGGGCTGGGTGCTCGTGTGTGACCAGGCCGAGGTGGACAAGGGGCCCGTGGAACTGATCTTTCACACTGACAACCATGATCGCCGGGCGGGGATACTGGTGCAGGCCGACGCCGTGGTGTTCCAGCGGCCGAAGGCCAGTCTCTGGCTGTTGTATGGTGCCGGCCTGAGTGGCGCCCTGGACGAAGGCACGCACTATGGCGAGTCCGATCCCGACGGCATGCGCAGCGTACGGCTGACGGTGACGGGCCCCGAGGCCGTCTACCTGCTCCTGCCGCGTCGCGCCGCACACCCGGTGCCCATGCCCGGCGCCGTGCTGCTGCGCTTGGCAAACGGCTCCTGGAAGGTGCCCGTCGACGGCCTGATTACCACGGTAGCCTTGCCGCCAGCATAAAAGCGGGCAGCCACGCGCGCCCGTTTCGAAGAACACCAAAGGGTCAGCCCTTAGAATAGATTCCGCTGAAAAAGTCGGCGTTGGCGGGTAGCAGCGCCGGAATCCGCAATCCCCGCATCGCGCATTCCCCCATGTTCACATGAAGCCAATCCCTGCAGCCAATCCCGCAGACCGTTCCCATTGCTTTCCAATCAACCCGATTGTGGTCACATTTCTGACCGAAAAGGGCCTGCTTCCGCCAGCCCGCGCCCGGATGCTGCGCGGCT
>JBAXJV010000472.1:0-2274 GCA_037137675.1 bacterium
GCAGTAGGATTTAACAAATCTTAACGAAAGGTGCGTATTATGCTGAAAAATGCAGTGTTAGGTGTGGCGGGATTGTTGTTGGCGGCGGGTGTAGAGCAGGCGGCGGCGCAGCAACCGGATGCGGCGGAGATGCAGAAAGGTTTGGCGGCCATGATGCAGTCCGTTGCGGCGGCGGCTTCCAATTCGGCGCCGGTGGTGGACTTCAAGGAATTGAAGGCGATGTTACCGGCGGCCTTGACGGGACTGAAGCGCACAAGCGCGAAGGGCGAGCGGAACGGCGCGATGGGTATGACGGTCGCACAGGCAACGGGCGAATACACGGCCGAGGCCGGCGGCTCTGTGCGCATCGAACTTCAAGATCTGGGTGGCCTGGGCATGGCGGGGTTTGCGGCCGCTGGCTGGCAGGCGCTTGATGTGGACAGCGAGTCGGACGACGGCTACGAAAAGACCTATAAGTACAAGGGAATCAAGGTCCACGAGGAATACAATACCCCCGGTAAAAGCGGCGAATTGAAGACGCTGGTGGGGGGACGGTTCATGGTCAGCATCAGTGTGCGCGATCTGGACGCAGCGCAATTGAAAAACAGTTTGGATAAAATAGACCTGGCTAAACTGGCCGCCTTGAAGCCGGCAGCCGGTGCGCAGAAATAGCAGCGCGATTGCCGGCTCAGGCGGGCTGCAGAGGGGGATGCACGGTCAATTCTTCAGCGCGGCGAGAGCGTTTCGCACCCGGTAGTCGTGGAAGCGCTGCGCTTCCTGTACGGGACGGAATGAGCGGCGGTGGATGGGGCAGGGGCCGTGTTCAAGCAGCGCGCGCGTGTGTTCGCTGGTCCCGTATCCTTTGTGCCGTGCAAAACCGTAGACAGGGTACCGGGCGTCGAACGCGAGCATGATCCGGTCGCGGGTGACCTTGGCGATGATGCTGGCGGCGGCAATCGAGAGGGAGCGGCCATCACCCTTCACAATGGCAAGCGAGGGGCATGGCAGGCCGGGCACGGGCAGTCCGTCCACGATGGCGAAGTCGGGGGGCGGCGCCGGCAGTGCGGCGAGCGCGCGGGCCATGGCCTGATGTGTGGCGCGGAGAATATTAAGCTGATCGATTTCCAGCATGTCGGCCTGCCCGACGGCCCAGGCCACGTGTGGAGATGTCGTCAGCAAAACAAAAAAACGCTCGCGCTGGAGTGCGGAAAGCGTTTTAGAATCGTTGATTCCGCGCAAGACGCCAGACTGTTCTGCGACGAGAAATTCCCGGTCGAAGACCAGAGCTGCGGCGACCACCGGGCCGGCCAGCGGGCCGCGGCCTGCTTCATCAACGCCCGCCAGTCGGAGGATGCCACGTTCCCACGCGTCCTGTTCGAACGCGAGCAACTCAGCCCTTGTCGGCGGGCGCGACTGCTGCCGGCTTAGAAGGACGAGCGACAACCGCGCGCGCCTTGTTCCGCAACTTGGCCCGTTTGCCGGTCCGGTCGCGCAGGTAGTAAAGCTTGGCCCGGCGTGTGTGGCCGGAGCTTTCCACTTCGAGCTTTGCCAGATTCGGGGATTGCAGCGGGAATACACGCTCCACGCCGACGCCATGCGACAGCCGGCGGACGGTGAAGGTTTCCGTGGCGGCATGGCCGTCGCGGGCGATCACGATTCCTTCGTAGGCCTGCAGTCGTTCCTTTGCGCCTTCGCGAATCTTGACCGACACCTTAACCGTGTCGCCGATGGCGAACGCGGGCAGGGGTTCCTTGCGCATGTTTTCGCTATGAATTCGAGCCAGAGCTTTTGCGATCATCGTTCTTCTCTCCATCCATTTTCAAATCCGGACGCCGTTCGTGAGTCCGCTGCTCCGACGTCACCCGCCGCCAGCGGGCAATCGCCTCATGGTTGCCGGAAAGGAGCACCTCCGGAACCGTCATACCACGAAACTCTCTTGGGCGCGTGTACTGCGGATATTCCAGCCCGCCCGCGCTGAAGGATTCCTCCTCTGTTGCGCCGGCGCCGCCGAGCACCCCCGGGATCAGCCTGACTACGGCATCAATCACAACTGCCGCTGCCAGCGCCCCGTTCGTCAATACATAGTCGCCAATACTAAATTCATCCGTGACCAGCTTTGCGCGCACCCGCTCGTCCACGCCTTCGTAATGGCCGCAGACTAAGATCAGATGCGTCTCGCTTGCCAGTTCTTCCGCCACGGCCTGCGTAAAACGGCGCCCTTGAGGCGTCATCAAAATAACCCGCGACGCCGGCGTTCGCACAGCCTCCACCGCTCCGAAAAGCGGCTCCGGCTTC
>JBAXJV010000473.1:0-2273 GCA_037137675.1 bacterium
TTGGAGGAGGGGGACGGATGCGGCATTGAAGCGCACCGATTGTCCGACGATGCGAAGGCTGCCGGGAACGTTGTATTCGAGATAAAGGGAGATCCACTGTTGGTTGGTGATGGCCGAGGCGGCGATGGGTACCACGACTATTGGCTGGAGCGCTGTGACTTGGGGGCCGCTGCCCTGGTCGAAAACCAGCCAAACCTGGTTCAAATTGCCGGTGCTGCGCAGTTTTATGGCGCCCGTGATGATGTCGACCTGGCTGAAGATTGTGGTGGTCGGCAACTGCAGGCTGGGAGCTGGCGCCACTTGCCAAGCGGGCTCGTCGGTAGCGCGAAGGCGGTAGAACCGTAGCGGATCGGTGTTGGGTGCGAGTATGGTTGTGACGCCGTTGGTTACGGTGGCAAAGGGCACCCAAGTTGTTAGATCGGGGGCCATTTCGATCGACCAGAGCAGGTTGCTGGAACTGCTGGGCAGTTGCAGCTGGCAATAATTGTTGTCGCTCGGGAAAATTTGCAGGCTGCGGTATGGATGGTAGTCCGTTTGCACGACCAGTGCAATTGGTGGTGAGGTGGCGGAGCCGAAGGTATTGGCTGCGGTCAGAGTGAAGAGGCCCGCATCGCTGGGTTGGATGTGGTCGAGGCTGAGTGTATTGTTGGTGGCTCCGGGGTACCGATAGTTGTCGTTGAGCAGCCATTGGAGCGTGATGGGCGGATCGCCCTCCAAGTTGGCGCTGAGCGCGGTGTGGTCGCCGACGGCGACGTTCACGACGCTGACCGACTTCTCCCCGTGGCAACGCAAGGTTCCGATGACGTTTTCCGGCTACAACCGGACTGAACCCTTGACCAACTTCCCCGTGCTGGTGGTGCTGGGGACCAACGTGGATGGCTTCGCCTATAATCAGTTCCAATCCGGGAACGCCGATCTGGCGTTTGCTGATGCCGCTCAGTCCAACGAACTGAAATACGAAATCGAACGCTGGGACACGAACGGGAATTCCTATGTCTGGGTTCAGGTTCCGCAACTGGCGGCGACTAACACGGCGATCTGGGCGTACTGGGGTCGAGCCGGTTTGGCGGCTCCGGCGTTCACGACGAACGGAGCCACCTGGGCGAATGGCTATCTGTCTGTTTACCACTTGAGCGGTACCGACACCGGGACCGTTGGCTCGGCGAACTCGGCGTCCGCTACCAACACCCTCGCCAACGGCGGCGGCGTCAGCAATCAAGTCAACTGTCCCGTCGGTTATGGCGCCCGATTCGAAGGGGGTACGAACGACACTCACTACCTGACCGTCGGCCGGTACGCCGGCTTCCCGGCGGCAGGGCAGCCGTTCACGTTCTCGGGTTGGTTCAACATGACCGTGTCCAATGCGGTGACCGATTGGCGGAATCTTGTCGGTGTCTATCAGACGAACGTCCCTCCCGTGCCGCATGTGGCGATCAGGGATCTTGGCGGGACGATGCATTCCGATGTCTACACGGGGGCCGACATCAACGTCTTTGCCAACAACCTGTATACGACGGGCCGCTGGTACTATGCGGCCATGATCTACCAGGGCGGCACGGAGTACTTCAGCGTGGACGGGGTACTGCAGAACGGCGGCGTTGGGTCGAATGTGCTGGCGAACTACTCCGGAGGGCTTGAGCTCGATCTTGCCCGCCAGTATTCCGCCCGCAGTCCCTGTCTGACCAAGCGTTGTCTCCAGGACGAAGTCCGTGTCTCGACCGTCGCCCGCTCGACGAACTGGATCTGGGCGGAGTGGTTCAATATGGCGTCTAACAGCGCGTTCGTCAGCAGCGGCCTCGTCGGCCCGCCGACGGTGCGTAACGAAGCGGCGACCAACGTCACGGCGGCTGCGGCGAACTTGAACGGGTATCTCGCGTCCACCGGTGCGGCACCCACGACTGTCCGGCTGTACTGGGGGACCAATGATGGCGGGACGGTAGCGGCGAACTGGGGTAACACCAACGACTTTGGAGTGCGTGCTCCGGGCCCCGTCACCCTCAACGTTGGCCTCGCGCCCAGCATGCTTCACTATTACCGTTACTATGCCACCAACGACCATGGCGAGTCCTGGGCAACGCCTGCCGCAGCAGTGGGTGCCGTAACGCTTTCAGTGAATGCGACCGATCCGACGGCGTCGGAAAATGGCCCTGATCCGGCCGTCTTCACGATCTCCCGACCGAGTTGGGCCACGGGAGCCACGATCAGCGTGAACTACGCGGTCACCGGTTCAGCTGTCAACGGCGTGGACTACAGCAATCTCACGGGCAGCGTCA
>JBAXJV010000474.1:0-2259 GCA_037137675.1 bacterium
GGGCGCCGGCCATTGCGCAGAGGTCCCCGTCGCCGCTGGCATCAATCCATGCGCGGGCTCGAATGCGGACCGGGCCGTCAGGCGTGGCCACCACCGTGGCCTCGATCCGCCGGCCAGCGCGTTCCACCGTGCTGGTCAGCGCGCCAAACAGAGTGCGGACGCCAGCGCTATCAAGCAGGTCGGCGACTACAATCCGTTTTACGTCGGGGTGAAAGCCGCGCTCCCAGATATCGCGTGAAGCAAAAAGCGGCATCAGATCCCGCACGCGACTGTCCACCTCGTCCTGAAGCCCGCCGGGACAGCCGTAGTAGTACACCGGTATCCCCGCGCCCACGCCGATGCCGCCGGCGAACGAGGCCATGTCAAAGGCCACTACGCCTGCGCCTGCGCGCGCCGCCGCAACGGCCGCCAGCACCCCGCCCGTTCCCAGGCCGGCAACGGCGATCTCCGCCGTCGCCTCGCGGAAAACCGGCGCGACCGGTATCTCCCGCGTCCTCGACTTCGTGTCAATCTTGCCCGCGCGCTGATCCGCCAGTTCCCGCGCAGCGGCCAGCCCCAGCTCAAAGCGTTCAGCCAGCGTCCGCACCGGCCGCCCGGCGAGCCCCGGAACCGCCAGCGCCAGGTTGGCCGCCGGCGCCTTCACTCCGCGTGCAGGATCGTACAATGGATAGGGCGTGAAACTGAGATGACTCACAAACGCATCACCTAGCTCGGCCCCGAGCCGGGCGCGCAACGCCCGGAGCGACGGTGCCACCGTCCGCAGAAACCGGGGCTCGTCACCGGGCATATCAATGGTCAGGGTGCGCTCGCTCCCGTAAGGCGCAGGCGCCCATTCGAGCCGGCACTCCGCGAGTTCCGCCGGAGCGTCCAGCGCGCTGGCGGGCGCCTCCGGCCAGCGCATGCGCTGCAGCATCACGTGTGTCAGGAGGCGCGCCGGATTCCGCGGCCGCAAAGCGGGGTCGAGCAACTGCGCAATCGTGCCGTTCTCGGTTGCGTCGATCCATTGCCGCGCCACCAGCTTGCGAAGCCCGCCTTTGGTGGCCACAGTCACGGCGCGCAGTTCGTCGCCCTCGCGCACGACGCCGAGCGGCGCGACGTAGTAGAGGACCGGAAGCCCGGCATCGCGCAAAAGTTCGGTGGCGACGACTTCGGCTGTGCCGCCGTCAAACCACTCGGAGGTGACGCCGGTGATGCGCGCCAGACAGTCCGAAAGAAGACGGAAGCCGGGCGTCCACGGACCCGTCGGCATCTGGAAGGCCCGTCCGCTTTCCCAGAGAAGATCGCCGCGCAGGTCGGCGAGGAAGACGCTCTTTCCCGACGCCGCCAGTTCCATGGCTGCGGCAAAGCCGGCATAGCCAGCGCCGAATACGCCGACATCAAAAAAGCGGGTGAAGATGGATCCGGCCTGCGGCGTTGTCCGGTTAGTGTTCATCAAACACCGTAGTCCGCCGGGGCGGACAAGCCCGTTCTTTCAAAAACACGGGCCCATCTCGCAGGCTGGTTCTCGTGGACAATCATCGGAGAGAACCCCAGCCTCAGGTAGGTCTTGATGGCGGGCAGCCGGAAATCATCCGTTTGGAGCACCGCACTTTGGAGCCCTTCGGCCCGGAATTTGTGAAGCACCGCCAGGCTCAACGCGGCTCCAAGCTTTTTGCCGACTTGTGCCGGACAGACGCCGACGTAGTGGACGTAGCCGGTGTCTGCTCCGTAGGCTTCGCCACGATATGCGCTGGCCGTTCCGCAAGGCACCCCGTCAGGGCCACAGGCGAAAAAGATGCGATCCGGCTGGTAGGCAGGATGGGTTTTCATGACGCTCTCAAAGCTCGATGCGTCGAAGGTGTCATTGGTGAACGACTCCCGGATGATTCTTGCCCAGTGCGGTCCGTCTCCATCCTGGCTGGTCCTGATCGTGTACCCCGGCGGCAACTCAATCCCGGGCAGACCGTCAAGATGGCGTCGCTTCATGCATAGCTGCGGTTGGAAGTATTGAATGTCGTTTTTCATTGGCTCACAACAAAAAAAAACCACCGGCCCACGCCTGTGGGCTTTGTTATCACAGCACAACATCATGTCCGGCTCACCCCGCGCCGGGGTTTTGCCTCTGAAACTGTTTTCACTTTAGCACCTCGGCCTCAAGGCCTGCAAGTCGCAACCCGTGAATGTGCGGCTAAGTGGCGCTGGTTCCTCCCGGCCAGCCACTTACTAACCTTCCCGAAATAGACTGGACGTGGTCCGGTAAGAGCCACGCCTTCACAGGCG
>JBAXJV010000475.1:0-2255 GCA_037137675.1 bacterium
CTCGGGCTAATGCCCGGTTTTCAACCAGGTGTCCGGCGTTACGGTGGGGCCGCAGGCTGATGGCCGGTCACACGTTGATGTGACGACACCGTTGGTCATGGGCTCCTCGAAGCCGGGATTCTTCAGCAAGCTGCCCTTGTCGTCAGAACTTATGTCCATGGCGCCGAGAAGCGCAATCGCTTCGTCAACCTCGCCGCCGTCGGCCTTCTTGTCCGGAAGATCTGAAGAGAGGCCTGACTCCATGAGCGGAGCTCCGGACGCGCCCAGCGGACGCAGCACCAGATCATCAACCAACAACGTTCCGCCGGCGCTGTCCGACAAAACGTTCAACCGATAGCGCTTGAAGGTCTTTTTGGCAGTAATCATGGATTCAGCGTGTTTCCATTCGCGGGAGTTGGACTGGAGCTTCACGACAAACGTCTCACGGGGCTCCTCTTCGTCCGGGTTTTTTGGCGTCCAGTATTTTCTGTCGCGATACAGCTCGAGTTGGAGCCTCGCGTTTTTGACTGTGCCTTCGATCCGGAACCAGCCGCCGAAGAGCAGCGGCCGGGACTCTTCCGTCGCGAGTTCGCATTCCTGCACGGCCATGCATCCTCCAGCGGGCATCGAACGGATGCTGCGCCGGCCGCCATGCGCGTTCTGCTCATCCACTTCGTAATCCTGATCTATTGTCCGGTCCCAGTTCGCCGCGCGTTTGGCAAGCGGATCGAACGGCGCATACTCAGCCTGTGGCGCCGCCACCCAGACCGGTCCCTCATCGGATCCCTTCAGCGCAAATGTGCAACGGCCATCGTCTTTGGAGGTCTGTTGCGGCAGGGCGAGGAAAGAATGGCGCTTCCAGTCGCTGGTCGCACGGACAATTTTCGCCCTGCCGCCGATGAGCATCGTCACGGGCAGGCTATCCTTGTCGGACCGTATGTAGGCGGACAGGATGCAGGGACGGGTGCTGGCGAGTGAGATGGAGTCAGAGATCATGAACGGTCCGTCTATTTTGAAGCACTTGGTTCCGGCAACAGGCGACCCGTCCACGGTGAGGATTTTGCCGGCATGGCTCCAATCCTCGGGGGTTGCCACGATCTGTTTGATTTCGATATCCGCCAGATCGACAGGGTTCACGGAGGTCAGGCTGACACCCCCGCCCCCTGCGGGAATGGGCCCGCGATACACCCTGACCAGTTTACCATCGTGTTCCATGGAAATGTCCATGGCCCTGCCGGCGGCCCTGATCACGGTCCGGTACCACGGTCCAGCCTCTAATGGCGGGAGCCCTTTTTCCGTCCACCTGGCGCCCTGCGCCATCTGAAAAATGCCGTCTATAACGCCGGGCTTGAAGCCCTGATCCGAATAGTCGAGCGCAATCCCCTTGCACTTGTCCTCAGGACCCAGTGGGGGCAACTTCATGATGATGAAGGGCGAAGGCTCGATTCCGGTCCTGATGGTGCAATTAAGGCCCACTTTGTCTTTGACCGGAAAGCGAAAGCGAAAGCTCCACTCGTAATCCAGCCAGTTCTGCGCCCCATAGTAGCGCAGATTTCCAAACAGGCCTTTCACGCCTTTTCCGCAAGCGATAAATCGCCGGCCATCTTCCTGCTTGAGAATGCAGCCTTCCGGAAAGCCAGCCGGTCTGGTGTCGACCTTGCCATACCGTAGATCATGATCCCGGAAGAGGATAGTGCCCGCAGCTTCGAAGTTTGTCCCGCCTGCTGAAGCCGCGGCGGGAGAGATCGCCGCAGGCGCGCTGGTGCTGACGGCATCCAGGCCCATATCTTCCGGCGGTCCGTAAGCGCTGAGGTCTTTGAGCAGAACCGATGGCGCCACCGGCGCCATCTCCGCCAGGTCCAGCGCCTTGCGCTTCATTTCCACGATCATGCCGGTGACGCGGATGGGATAGTCAATCACCCCGTTGCCACCATTGCCTGTCCAGAGCTGAGCCGGCGAGTAGTAGAATTGCCTGCGCACCGGTGATTTTTCCGAGAGCGGCAGCGTGACAAAGCACCAGCCGTCAAAATCAATATAGGTTGTGCCCCACGGTTCATGCGTATACCCGCCGCCG
The DNA here is from genome assembly GCA_037137675.1 of bacterium. GTDB lineage: Bacteria > Verrucomicrobiota > Kiritimatiellia > CAIKKV01 > CAIYGI01 > CAIYGI01. The sequence goes on from JBAXJV010000475.1 coordinate 2,054, forward strand.
CGAAAGCGTTCCCCTTCGGCGTCCATGATTTCGAACATGACCCGGCCCCAGCTGGAATTGCCCTTCACCCAGACTCCCAGCGTGGATGGCTTGCCCGGCACCGGCACCGGCGTTGCGGCCTGCAGCGTGAGGCACTCGCCCTGCAGTTCCGTGACTTCGCCTTCCGGGAGCAGTTCCAGACTCAGGCATGCGCCCTTCCCGG
>JBAXJV010000476.1:0-2255 GCA_037137675.1 bacterium
CCAGGCTCTCGTCGGCCTCGGCCCGGCTGATCACCAGCGGCGGCGCGACCCGGATGACATTTGCGTACATGCCCACGGAACCAACCAGCAGCCCGCGATTGGCGCATTCGTTAATGACTGGCTTGATCAATTCCGGAGCTGGCACTTTGGTGCGCTTGTCTTTTACAAATTCGAGCCCGATCACCAAGCCCATGCCGCGCACGTCGCCAAGATATGGACATTTGCCGGCCATCGCCCGCAGACGTTTCTGCATATAGGCACCCATGCGCTGAGAATTTTCAACCAATCCCTCGCGCCGGTAGATTTCCAGAACGGCCACCACCGCCGCGCTGGCGACGGGGTTGCCGCCCAGCGTGCTGGACAGCTCACCCTTTTTGAGCGCAGCAAAAATTCCGCCCCTGGCCGCGACAGCCGAGACCGGCACGCCGCACCCGATGGCTTTACCGATAGTCATAATATCCACATCGAGCTGCTCGTGTTCCTGGGCCCACATTTTGCCGGTGCGCCCATATGAGGCCTGAACCTCATCGAGCGTAAATAGCAGCCCGCGTTCATGGGCCCAGGCCACCAGACGGCTGAGCCATCCGCGTGGGGGAAAGATAAATCCGGCTGCGCCCTGATAGGGCTCAACTACTACGCCCGCCAGGCTGCCGGTGGAATTCGTCATGACCAGCTCGTCCAGATATTCGAAATACCTGCTGAAGCGCGGGCCGTCTTTGCACCAGCCGTTGGGATCACGGTAGGGATTGGGAAAAGCCGCACGAATCGCCCCCGGCATGGTCGGGCCATACATACGCTTTGGTCCTGCCAGGCCCCCAACTGAAGCTGAGGCATAGGTGCGGCCGTGGAAGCCCCCTTCAAAGGATAGGATTTCGAAGTTTCCGGTCTTGCGCTTCATCAGCCGGACAGCGGCCTCAATCGCCTCACTGCCAGTTGAAAGAAAAAAACACTTGTCGAGGTGCTTTGGCAGCGCCTTGACCAAGGCTTCCGCCGCTTGAATACGCGGCAGATTGGCACATTCGTAGTTGTTTAGTAATTGCGCGGTGGCCTTCTGCGCGGCCGCCACCAGGTGCGGATGGCAATGGCCCACGTTGGTCACAAGCACCCCCGAAGTCCAGTCTATGTAGCGGTTACCGTCAACGTCAGTTACAACACAACCCCTGGCGGATTCCCATACCAGCGGTGCCTGATACCCCGCGACATCGGCCTCATACTTGTACCACTTCGCCAGCAGCACCTGACTTTTCGGGCCCGGCAAAGGGCCTTTCACGTTTGTGATCGTCATGACTAATCTCCGTTATTTTTTCAGAAGTTCCTTGTTGACGACATGCTTCGCGGTTTTACCGGACGCAAACGCCAGAATATCCTCAAGGATCAGGCGGCGGATATCCTGACCGGACTCCTCGGAAGCCCAGGCGATATGCGGAGTCAGAATGGCGTTCTGCAGCCCGAACAACGGATAACTGAGCGGCGGCGGTTCAACGTCATAAACGTCAATGGCCGCGCCTGCGATTTTTCCGGCCTTCAGAACTTCCGCCAGCGCCTCGCTGTCCACCATCGGACCGCGCGCGGTGTTGATAAGGCAGGCCGTGGGCTTCATCATGGCCAGTGTGCGGGCGTTTACAATCTGCCGCGTTTCGTCATTCAGCGGCGTATGGATCGTGATAAAGTCCGAGCTCCTGAACAACGTCTCCTTATCAACAAACTCGATGCCCAGGGCCTGCTTGCGCAGATCGCTGAGGTAGGGATCGTAACCAATTATGCGGAACCCGAAACCTTTCAGTTTGGCGACCACGAGGCTGCCGATGCGTCCGACGCCCAGCAGCCCGACGGTCTTGCCTGCCATGCGATAAATCGGAAACACATTCGAAAAGTTCCACTGCCCGGTGCGGCTGGCATCTTCCAGCGTCTTGCGGCTGAGAACCACTTTGCGGGCAATGGCGAACAGCAGCGTAATCGCGTGTTCGGCCACGTCTTCGGTACAATATTCGGGCTGATAAGCGAACTGTATTCCGTGCCTGGTACAGGCAGGGACATCAACATTGTCGTAGCCGATGCCGTGCCGGATCAACAACTTGCACTCCGGCAAACGGGCCAGCAATGATTCCGTCATCTTGACCATGTTAACAACAACCACGCTGGCGCCGGAGATCTTTTCCACCACCTCGTCTTCGGGTTTGAATTTCAGCTGAAAAGCCGAGAAGTCCAGGCCTTTGGCTGCCAATTCCTGCGCTTCCCAATCGAGATTGCTTTCA
>JBAXJV010000477.1:0-2253 GCA_037137675.1 bacterium
GTGGAAATGTATTATCAAAATGTGAAAAATGGGCAGCTGCTGGCGTTGATTGAAACGCCCGATCTCGATCAGGAACTGGAACGCGCCCGTTATCAACTTGCCGAGTCCGAAGCCGCGCTGGCCCTGGCGACCACCACTTCCGTGCGCTACACCAAGCTCCTCAAGACCGCGAGTGTCAGCGAACAGGAAACCTCCGAAAAGCAGGCCGATTTTGCCTTAAAGACGGCGACTGTTCAGGCCGCGCGGGCGAATGTCCGGCGGCTGGAGGAACTCCAGCTGTTTGCCAGCGTCACGGCGCCATTCGCCGGCATCATTACCGTGCGCGCGGTGGATGTGGGCGACCTGATTGTTAACGGTGGCGGCAGGGAACTGTTTCGACTGGCGCAGACGGACAAGCTTCGCATCTATGTGCGTGTGCCCCAGACCCAGGCACGGACCATCACGCCCGGCCAGTCCGCCGAGCTGTTAATTCCTGAGTGGCCGGGCCGGGTTTTTACGGGCAAGGTAGCGCGCACGGCCGGCGCGATTGCTCCTGATTCGCGCACCTTGTTGACTGAACTCGATGTGGATAATTCGCGCGGCGAAATCCTGTCTGGCAGCTTCGGGCAGGTGTTTTTTTCCGATGCCAAAGGCGCGTCGTCGCTGATGTTGCCAGGCAACACTCTGTTGTTCCGCGCCGAAGGTCCGCAGGTGGGCGTGGTACAACCCGGCGGCAAGGTCGAGTTGCGCAACGTGAAGATGGGCCGCGATTTTGGTGCGACTGTCGAAATCCTCGACGGCATCAGCGCCAATGATCGGGTCATTCTCAACCCCTCCGATTCACTGGTCAGCGGCGCGGTCGTACGCATCGCCGCAGCGGCCAATCCAGAGGCCGCCCCGACTGGAAAGCCCCAATGAACCGCAACCGGCGTCGCACCCACTGGCTGGTCCTGGCCGGGCGATTTCTTGCTTCGGTCGCTGTCATGTTGCCCGTGGGCTGTACGGTCGGCCCCGACTACCACCGTCCGACGGCCGTGGAGACGATGCCCGCCGCCTACGACGGAGCGACCAACGAGTGGAAAGTTGCAGCGCCCCGAGCCGACCTTCCCAAGGGTTCGTGGTGGGAAGTCTTCGGCGACCCGGAACTGAACAGTCTCGAAGCCCGGGCTGCCGTGGCCAATCAGCAACTTCAGGTCGCTGTCGCCCGTTTTGCCCAGGCTCGCGCCAGCGCGGACGTGGCGCGCTCCGCCTTGTTTCCGCGCATCGGTACAGCCTTCGATGCGACGCGCCAGCGCGATTCGGCCAGGCGTCCCCTCAACACCACAGGCGAGGCCGCCGGCTATGCATTTACTTACGACAGCTTCACTTTGCCCTTTGATCTCAGCTATGAACTGGACCTCTGGGGGCGGGTGCGACGTCATGTGGAGGCCGCGCGAGCCACGGCCCGGGCCGATGCCGCCGACGTGCAGGCCGTCCGCCTCGCCATCGCCGCGGAAGTGGCCGCCGATTACTTCACCCTCCGCGCTCTGGACACTGAAAAGGCCGCGCTGCTCGCCATTATCGAAGCCGATCGCAAGGTGCTGGGACTCACCCGCAACCGTCGCGCGGACGGGCTCGTCTCCGACCTTGAGGTTGCGCAGGCGGAAACCGCTTTGAAAAGCTCCGAAGCGCAACTGCCCTCCCTCACGCTGACGCGAACAAAATTCGAGCATGCCCTCGCCACGCTGACGGGTCAGCCCGCCTCCCTGTTTCATCTGCCTCCCGGTTCGCTTGACCGCGCCCCCCCGGTCATTCCCGCCGAGCTACCTTCCGAGCTGCTCGAACGGCGGCCCGACATTGCCTCCGCCGAACATCGCATGGCTTCCGCCAACGCCGGAATCGGCGTGGCCAAGGGCGCGTTTTTTCCGGCTGTCCGTTTTAACGGCATGGCCGGTTTTCAGGACATTGACGCGGGAACGCTGTTCAGCTGGCCCAGCCGCCTGTGGGCCGTGGGGCCGTCGCTGTCCCTCCCGCTGTTTGAAGGCGGCCGGCTGCGTGCGAACTTGCGAGGGTCGAAGGCGGTGTATGAGGAAACCGTCGCGCGCTATCGCCAAACCGTGCTGACGGCCTTCGCCGATGTCGAAGACAACCTTGCCGCCCAGCGCCTTTTGGCCGGCCAGTACGACCAGGAGCTGGCGGCGTGGGCGGCCGCCCGCAAGCAACTTGAACTTGCCAGCCAGCGCGAGCGCTCCGGTCTCGTCACCTATCTCCAGGTCGCCACGGCGCAGACCGCGG
>JBAXJV010000478.1:0-2249 GCA_037137675.1 bacterium
GGCGGCAAGGGAATCCAGTGGAAAGTCAACGTGCCGCTGCCCGGCATGAGCTCCCCTGTAGTCTGGGGCAACAGGGTGTTTTTGACAGGTGGCGTGGAAGCGAAGCGGGAAGTGTATTGTTTTGATATTGGCACGGGCACGTTGTTGTGGCGGGTGGGCGTGGATGCCGCGCCGGGGAAAACAAACCGGGTTCCGGCCGTGAATAGTGATACCGGATATGCCGCGTCAACGGTCGTGGCTGACGGGCGCAATGTGTATGCAATTTTTGCCAACGGCGATTTTGCCGCGATTGATTTTTGCGCCAGGCCGCTCTGGGCGATTAATCTTGGAATGCCGGAAAACCGCTATGGCTACTCCGCTTCGCTTGCGCTTGCTGGCAACCGGGTGATAATTCAGTTTGACCAGGACAGCGAGAAAGGCAAAGTATCCGAACTGCTCGCTTTTGACACCGCGACCGGAATCAAGGCCTGGAGTGTTAAGCGACCGGTTGCGGACTCCTGGCCCACGCCGCTGGTGATATCAACCAGGACGGGGCGGCAGATCGTAACAGTGGCCAACGACTGGATCATCGGGTACGACACAGCCGGCGCCGGGTTGTGGAAAGTATCATGTGGAGGCAGCGATGTGGCGGCATCCCCGATATTTGCGGGCGGGCTTGTGATTGCCGCTATAGCGAGCGAGAAACTTCACGCCATAAGGCCGGATGGGCGCGGTGATGTGACGGAGACGCATCAGCCATGGAAATCAGATGACGGGGTGAGTGATGTGCCCTCGCCGGTCAGCGATGGCGTACTGGCGTACTTCATTCATAGCGGTGGCGCGCTGAGCTGTATTGAATTGGCGACGGGTAAGCTGATATGCGATAAAAAACTTGATGGCGAATTCTATGCTTCGCCCGTGTTGGCCGGCAGCACCCTTTATTTTACCGCCCGCAGCGGCGAAGTTTTTATTCTGAAGGCCGGCCGGAAGTATGAGGAAGTCGGCAGGATGAGCCTTGGCGAGCCCAGCGACTGTTCGCCGGCGCTGGCGGATGGACGGATGATATTTCGCGGGGCAACCAGCCTGGTTTGCGTGGGACGCATAAATGAGTGAAGCATCTGTAAAACATCTCCCCGCTGCCGACATAGACCTTGCGGTCGTGGATGCGACGGTGGCCGAGCTGGGAGGCTCCGCAGATGCGGTTATTCCCATTCTTCAGAAGATCCAACAGCATTACCGGTACCTGCCGGAGCAGGCGCTGCGGCGGGTCTGCGAGCTGACGGAGATCACGCCAGCTTCGATTGCCGGGGTCTCCACATTTTATTCGCAGTTCCGCCACAAGCCGGTGGGCAGGCACATCATTAGCGTTTGCCATGGCACGACCTGTCATGTGAAGGGGGCAAATCTGATTCAGGGGGCGCTGCAGCGCTATCTCAAGATCGGCGATGGCGCGGACACGGATCCGGACGGGATGTTTACGATTGAAAAAGTGGCGTGTCTCGGGTGTTGCACGCTGGCGCCGGCGATCAAAATTGACGAGGTAACCTACGGGCACCTGACGCCGGCCACGGTTGCACGCGCCATACGGGATTTTCTGGAGCTGGAAAGCCGGCAAATTGTGCCGCGCGAGGGTGGCGGGGTTGCCGGACGTAAGAATGGCCTGGCGGAAATCAGAATCGGCGTCGGATCCTGTTGTGTTGCGAGCGGCAGTCAGAATGTTCGTAACCGGCTTGAAGATGAGCTGCGGCGAATTGGCGCGGCGGCAGTGATTAAGCCTGTTGGCTGTGTGGGCATGTGCCACCAGACGCCACTGGTCGAGGTGGTTGGAGCGGGCGGGGAGTCTGTGACGTATGCTAGGGTAAAGGCGGAAGACGCGGCCATGATTGTCCGGAGGCATTTCAAGCCCGGCGGATTGATCCGCAGAATACGGGCCGGATTTACGACGGTCGTAGAGCATCTGCTTACGGATGAAGCCTGGGAGCCGGTTAACCGTTATGCGCTGGATGTCCGGGATGCACCGGTCTGTTCGTTCCTTGGCCGGCAGGTTCGGATTGCCAGCGAGTGGTGTGGCTCCATGGATCCGCTGGATATCGAGGAATACATTGCCAACGGCGGATTCGCGGCCATCAAAAAGGCGTATGGAAACGCCACGCCAGAGGATCTGATCCGTGAAATTACCGCATCGGGCCTGCGCGGTCGCGGCGGCGCAGGCTTTCCGACCGGCCGGAAATGGGCGACTGTCCGGCTGTTTTCCGGGAAGAAATACATTG
>JBAXJV010000479.1:0-2245 GCA_037137675.1 bacterium
CGTCCTCGGCGCAGGTGGCGCTCCCCGGCTCCACGCGCAGCACGGCGTCGGCGACGACGCGTACGGCTTCATCCTGGCCGATCACGCGCTCGTGTAAGACCTGCTCGAGCTGCAGTAACTTCTCGCGTTCGCCCTGCATCAGACGGGTGAGCGGAATGCCGCTCCAGCGTGCGACAACTTCGGCGATTTCCTCCTCGGTCACCTCTTCGCGCAGGAGTGTGCCGTGCTCACCGCTGGCAGCGCTTTTCTTCTGGGCCTGTTCCAGCTTGCGGGTGAGTTCGGGAATCTCGCCATGGCGTAATTTGGCCGCGCGTTCGAGTTCGTAGCCGCGTTCGGCCTCCTCCAGTTCGCGCCGCTTCTGCTCCAGCACGGCGCGCAGGGCCTGCACTTTGACGATTGATTGTTTCTCGTTTTCCCACTGCGCGCGCATCGCGTCGGAGCGGTCCTTGAGATCGGCATGTTCCTTGCGCAGAGTCGCCAGCCGCTCCTTGCTGGCCGCATCCTTTTCCTTTTTGAGCGCCGTCTCCTCGATTTCCAGACGCATGACCTTGCGCGTGATCTCGTCCAGTTCCGCCGGCATCGAGTCAATTTCGGTCCGGATCGAGGCGCAGGCCTCGTCCATCAGATCAATCGCTTTGTCCGGCAGAAATCGGTCGCTGATGTAGCGGTCGGAAAGTGTCGCCGCAGCCACCAGCGCTGCATCCTGAATGCGCACGCCGTGATGGACTTCGAAGCGCTCCTTAAGCCCGCGCAGAATGGAAATGCTATCCTCAACCGAGGGCGCGTCCACAACCACCGGCTGGAAACGCCGCTCCAGCGCGGCGTCTTTCTCAACATGCTTGCGGTATTCGTCCAGCGTGGTTGCGCCGATGCAGTGCAGTTCGCCGCGCGCGAGCATCGGCTTGAGCATGTTGCCGGCGTCGGACGAGCCTTCCGTCTTGCCGGCGCCGACGATGGTGTGCAATTCGTCAATGAATAGAATCACCCGGCCCTCGGCGGCCTTGATCTCGTTGAGCACCGCCTTGAGGCGCTCCTCAAATTCGCCGCGGAACTTGGTGCCCGCCATCAGCGAGGTCATATCCAGCGAAAAGATGGTGCGGTTCTTGAGCCCCTCTGGCACGTCGCCGCGCACGATGCGGTGCGCCAGTCCCTCGACGATGGCGGTTTTGCCGACGCCCGGTTCGCCAATCAGCACGGGATTGTTCTTGGTCTTACGCGAGAGAATCCGGATCACGCTGCGGATTTCCTGGTCACGCCCGATGACCGGATCGAGCTTGCCCTGCCGCGCCAGTTCGACCAGATCCATGCCATACTTTTTCAGCGCCTCATACTGCGCCTCGGGATTATCGCTGGTCACGCGCTGGTTGCCTCGCACAGCCGTGAGCGCCGCCAGAAAGACGTCGCGCGTCACGCCCAGCCCGGCCAGCGCCTTGCCCGCCTCCGTGCCTCGCCCTTCGTCCAGAAACGCCAGCAGCAAATGCTCGACGGAGACGTATTCGTCCTTCAGCCGCTCCGCTTCCTCAGCGGCCTTTACCAGCAACCGGTTCAAGCGCTGGGTCACATAAATTTTGCCCGCCTCCGTGGCGCCGCCCTGCACGCTGGGGCGGCGCGACAGGCCTTCTTCCAAGCGCGCCTGCAGGGTGGGCGCGGAAACGCCCATGCGCGTCATCAGTCGCGACGTCAGCCCGTCCTCCTGCGCCAGCAGGGCATAGAGCAGGTGCTCGCCGTCCACCTCCTGATGCCCGCGCTTCACCGCCTCGCTCTGCGCCGCCTGTACCGCTTCCTGCGCCTTTTGCGTCAGTTTATTCAAGTCCATAGCGGTCTCCGCTTATCAGTGCATGGCCACTACGCAGTCGGGGATGCCGGAGCGCAGGTAGTTGAACTGGACATTGGGATGGTCGGCCAGCAGACTCATCGGCACCGCGCTGTCCATGATGCGCTTCGAGATCATCAGTGTGCTGAGCCGGATGCCAAAGGCATTGTCGTGAACGCCGGGGTGCCAGATGGACACTTTTTCCGCCTTCCAGGTTTCACGCGGGCCAACGGTCAGCGCCCGTGCCGGTACGTTTTGCACTGCGCCGCCGCCGGAGGTGCGGGCGTTCTGACTGAGCGTAATCGGATGCAATTCCACCACGCGCGTGCTGAGTTTGCGATATTCGGCTGGCGATGGAGGCGCGTTTTTATACTTGCCAGCCCGCCGCAGCGGGTCGTTGAAGGCCCAGTGTTTGGTCTCGCCCTGACCGCC
>JBAXJV010000480.1:0-2244 GCA_037137675.1 bacterium
AGGAAAAATCCGGCCTGAACCCCGAACCCTGAACCCTTTCTCATCTCCCGATCCAACTGGCGGCTTTTGCGCCAGTGGCCCGACTGAACCCCGAACCCCGACTACCTGAGTTGTTCCCATGGTCAACCGATTACCGACGCCAGAACCAATGTGCCGGTATCCGCGCCGCTCTTGACGCGGCCGATGATGCCCGGCCGCCGGCCATCGGCGATCACCACGTTGCAGCCGGTTTTGGCCACGGCATAGGCCGCTTTGAGCTTGGAGCCCATGCCGCCGGTGGAAAGTCCGCCGACCGGTGCGTCAATCCAGGCCAGAGTCTTGCGGTCGACCTTTTCGATATATGGCACCCGTTGCGTGCGGCCGTTGGACGATGGCGCGCGCAATCCGTCCACGGTTGTCAGTACGATCAGCAAGTCGGCGCGGATCAGCTTTACCAGCAGCTCCGCCAGACGGTCATTGTCGCCCAGCTTGATGTCGGCGCGAATCTCCTCGTCGGCCACCACGTCGTTTTCGTTGACGATCGGGATCACGCGGTGGTGCAGCATGTTCTCCATCGTGCGGCGCGCGTTGGTCATGCGCAGGCGGTGGTTGAAATCGTCGTGCGTCAGTAAAACCTGCCCGACCTTGATACGCCTGGAGGTGAACAGCGCGTCGTAGCGTGCCATCAGCCGGCACTGCCCGACGGCGGCTGCCATCTGCAAATCCGGCAATGCCTTCGGGCGGCCCGGCAGGCCCAGCGCCTCAACCCCGGTTCCGATGGCGCCAGAGGTGACAATCAGTATTTCGGCGCCTGCGGCATGCAGCCTGGCGATATCCGCAACCAGACTGCGAATGCGCCGCATTTCCGGACGCCCCGTGCGCTGCACCAGCACGCGGCTGCCGATTTTGACCACGATTCGCCGGGCATCCGGCAATGTTTCCCGATAACGCAACGATTTGTTCATGAATCTTTATCCGGTTCTGCCACCTGCGCGCGGGCCAAGGATACAATATTCCTTCTCTCAATACCAACGCGCTGAAAACTCTGCGCTGTGTAGCACATATCTTGGTTGAATGAAACCAGTATGGTGTGTTAATAAGTTATTTCATCGGGTCCGGTGTGCGAGAAAATCGGCGATCCGGACCTGCTTTGAAAGCGTCGCGCGGGTGGCAACAACAGCGAAAGGATGTGCAATATGAAAGATCTGAACGTTGTGGATGTGCGGAATTTCATGCTCGCCGGCCATTCCGGCAGCGGCAAGACAACGCTGCTGGACACATTGTTATTCACGCTCGGGGTGAATGACCGGCAGGGTTCGGTAGTGAACGGCTCCAGCATGGCGGACTATCTGGACGAGGAGAAAAAGCACAAGACCACAATTTCGGCCAAGTCCTTCACGCTCGTACCCAAGCTGGCCAGCGGGCGCAAGTTGCAAATGACGATTTTGGATACCCCGGGCTTCGCTGACTTTGCCGGGCAGATGATTCAGGCGGCGCGCGTGGCAGGCGCCATGGTGGTGATTGTGGACGCCCATGCCGGCATTCAGGTGGGCACGCTCAGGAGCTGGGCGCTGGCCGAAAAAATGGCGCTGCCGGTGGCGGTGCTGATTACCGGGCTCGACCGCGAAAACACCTCCTACGAAAAAGCCCTGACGGCTGTACAGACAGCCTGGGGCGCAGCCTGCGTTCCGATGGTGCTGCCGCTGGCGGACCTTAAAAGCGTGGCTGACGTGCTGGACGCAACGGTGCCGGCGGAGCTGGCAACCGCAGCTGCGGCTGCCAAAGACAAGCTGGTGGAAATCGCCGCCGAAACGGATGATGAGCTGACCGAAAAATTTCTTAAAGAAGGCACCCTCTCGGGCGAAGAGATCGCACGGGGCGCGCGTGCCGCGATGTCAAAGCGCGCCCTCGTGCCCGTCTTCGCCGTAGCTGCCCTGAAGGGTGTCGGCATGGCGGAGTTCATGGAGGGCGTGGCGCGCTGGTTCCCGTCGCCGCTCGACCGTCCGATGAAAGATGCTGAAGGAAAGCCGGTTAACCCGTCCCCCGACGCGCCGTTCGTGGGCTTCGTTTGGAAGACGGTTAACGATCCTTTTGTTGGGCCGGTCGCATTTGTCTGCGTGGCTGGCGGTACGCTCAAGGCCGATCTGGACGTAACCAACGCCACCAAGGGTCAGAAGGAACATATTGTCAGCCTGCTGAATCTGGCCGGCAAAAAATCAACGGTGATGGACAAAGCCACGGCTGGCGATATCGTGGCCTTGGCCA
>JBAXJV010000481.1:0-2244 GCA_037137675.1 bacterium
GTTTGCCTCTTTATTATTACGCTTAAACGAGCATTATACTTCACTACAACAAAAAACCCACTGCGAACTTCGCAGTGGGTTTGGCATCAGCCAGATGGCGGGTGAATCACCCGCCGCCCACCGCAGGGCGCAGGACAACCAGCAATACCACAACTGCCGACATGAATGCCGGATTGCAGGCTGTCGAACGGAGCGCGTTGGATGTCGTGTAACACATGGACGTACTATCTCGCACCCGGGCGGGATTTGTCAAGCATCCTTTGCGTTTTGTTTTTTTTCGGGTTTTTTCGGGTTTGCCTTGACACGCGATCCGGGGATGGTAGACTCATGCGCCTTTAGGAGAGTGAAGAACTATGAAGATGATGTATCAGCCGTCGCGCAAAAAAAGGGCGCGCAAACATGGATTTATGGCGCGTATGGCGACGCACAATGGGCGCAGAGTGCTGTCTGCCCGACGTCGAAAGGGACGCGCACGCCTGACGGTGTAAAGGGCGCAAGCCTAAAAGGATCTGCCGTGGGCGATGCGGAGACAATAATCCGCGATCGGGCACTGGATTTGGGCTTGAGTCGCGAACAACGAATCAGGTCCGGCGCGCTTTTTCAAGATGCCTATGCGCAGGGGCGTGTAATACGTGGACGTTTGATGGTGCTTTACCCGCGCAGTGGACTGGGCGCAGCGTTACGTCTTGGCGTGGTGGCCAGCCGCAAGGTTGGCGGGGCTGTAGAGCGGGCCCGCGCCAAACGGCGTTTACGTGCAGCATGGCGGATGAACAGGGCGCATTTTCACGGTGCGGCAGATTTGATCGTCGTGGCACGGCGGGACTTGCTGGTGGCTCCGTGGTCTGAGGTGGTGGACGAAATGCGGCGACTGGGACGACGTGCTGGTCTGGTGGCGCGTGAAGGTGGAGAACGATGATCGCCGGACTGCTGAGGGCATTGATCCGTCTCTATCAGCTTACACTTGCGCCGTGGCTGGGGCCGTGCTGCCGGTTTGAACCGTCTTGTTCGCATTATATGCTGGAGGCCATTCGCACGCACGGAGCGCTGCGCGGCGTATGGCTGGGGCTGCGGCGGATTACCCGCTGTCACCCGTTTCACACTGGCGGATGGGACCCCGTTCCGCCGCGCGCGCAAACGAAGGAATCGCTCTCATGAAACGCTGGTCCCCGCTTGATATTTCCATCGTAGTTTTGCTCTTCGCCGCATTGCTGGCGTGGGGTCCGCTTTCCCAGAAGTTTTTTCCGGCGCCGGTTGTCAAGCCAGTGCTAGCTGCTGTGGCTGATCCACAAGACGCAAGCCAGGCGAGCGTGGCGCGGGCGTCTTCTGCTGCTGTGTCCGGCACAATGCCGGAAGCCCGCGCGGAAGCTCCGGTACTGGCTGCGCCAAGTGCGTTGACGAATGCTGCCGCGCCGGAAATGCCGCGCGACCTTCCGGAAGAGGAATGTGTTTTTCTGACCAATGGAATGCTGCAGGTTAAATTGACCTCGCACGGCGGCGGCATTTCGTCAGCTGAATTGGCACGCTATCCAGCAGCCAACGAACGCGACAGCGGGCCTGTGAATTTTAATTTTCGCGCCTGGCCGGCGATGAGCTACGTCAAACTGCCGGGGTTTGATGCGGGCAGTGCATTCCATATTACCGTGGCGCCAGGCGGCCGTAAGGCGACCTTGGAAGCCTCCTTTGGCGACGTGCGACTGCTGCGCGAAGTGCTCCTGCCAGACAGCGGCTACCAGATTCAGGTAACCGACAATTTCGAGAATCGCGGCACGGGGGCTGTAACGCTGCCGTCCGCCGGATTGCGCGTGGGAACGATGGCTCGCATGGCAGGTGAAACCGCGATTAGCGGATTTTCTCAATTGGGCATTGACACGCTGAATTCCGTGGGTGGTGAGAAGACTTGCCATTGGGGATCTGGCGGTACTTTCGGCGGTACTCCGGCGCTGGGTGATTTTTTTCAGGAACCCGCGCTGCGTGGTGGCGGTTGTTCGATGAATAAGGCTGCTTTGACCAGGCAGTTACCTCTGGCAATCAGCGAGCGCATCAATCAGGATATTGACTGGGTCGTAACCTGCCCGCAGATCCCCGGCGCGCGTGTTTTCATGTTGACCCCGAAGTATTGCACGACGAACTGGGTCACCGACGCCTTCAACACATCCGTGGACCAGATGAGCCTGGCCATGTGGCGGAACAAGGGTTACGAGGCGACCAACATCGAGTCTGACAAACAGGCGATCCAGACGGCAT
>JBAXJV010000482.1:0-2244 GCA_037137675.1 bacterium
TGAATCAGCAGGCGAACTGTCTGGCGTGCGTTTGCCATGAACTCGAACGAATGTGTATAATCCCTCGAGTTGGGTTGTGCAGTCCCGCACGACAAGTCATGCTTTATCAGGGCTTTCTCAAATGATCAAATTTATCGCAGAACACCGGCTTTTCGCTTGCGCACTGACCTGCGCCTGCGCGCTTCTGGCTGCGCGCAGGGCGACTGCTGCTGACACTGCGGATGGCCGGGTGCGGCTGCTGGGCCGTACGATACACACTTCGGATGCAATCGCCCGCAGCCGGGCCAGCGGTAAGAGCGCAGACAAACTCGCCACGGCGCGCGCCGGGAGAACGCCTCAGTCGCTGTCGGCACGCGGCACGCAGCCATATCTTATCCAATTTGATGGACATATTCTGCCTGCCTGGAAGCTGGCCGTGGCGGCGGCTGGCGGCACAATCCGCGGATATGTACCGGATAACACGCTGATTGTTGAGGCGGCTCCCAACCGGCTGGATGCGCTGTCGGAGATCGCCGCTATCCAATGGATCGGCGAGTACGAGCCGGCTGACAAGCTCGCGCCTCAGCTCGCGGCGCATGTGCGTGCAGCCACCTCCACGAACGGACTGGTTGCGATCATGATTGCCTTATTCAATGCGGACGATCTGGATCGGGTGCAGTCATTCGTGACCGCGCACGGCGGGCGTATTGATCGCGCCGGGAAAAGCAGTACGCGCGGCCTTGTGCGCGCCTCAATGCCACCTGCGGGACTGGCGGCGCTGGCGGCGCTGGGGGAAGTCGAGTGGATCGAACCTTTCCTGCCGCGCGTGTTGCTCAATAACGTGGCCGCGCAAAGCGCCTTCATGAACGTAACCACCGTGTGGACCAACTACGGACTGAATGGCGCGGGCCAGATTGTGGCGGTGGCCGACACCGGCCTCGACACCGGTGACCTGCTGACCATCCATCCCGATTTCACAAATCGAGTCCTGGCAACCTATGCTCTAGGCCGTACGAATGAGAATGACTGGAGCGATCCCAATGGGCACGGGACGCATACCTCGGGATCTGTTTTGGGTGACGGCTCCGCCTATAGCAACGGCCTCTTCCGCGGCATCGCCTGGGGTGCGCGACTGGTGATGCAGTCCATTATGGACTCTAATGGCAGACTGAGTGGGCTTCCTGATGATCTGAACACTTTGTTTTTACAGGCCTACACTAACGGGGCGCGGGTACACTCAGACAGTTGGGGCGCATCACTATTCGGGTATTACGACACGTCGAGCAGGAGCGCCGACGAGTTCATCTGGGAGCATCCCGACATGCTGGTGCTGTTTTCCGCCGGTAATAGCGGCCGCGACGTTGCGCACAACGGGGTGATTTCCTTCAGCCGTATTGGAACGCCGGGAACGTCCAAAAATGTGCTCACGGTCGGAGCTGCGGAAAGCCAGCGGGCGACAAATTCGGGCGGTTACTCGTCCTATACGTGGAACTCCGGTAGCTGGAGTGTCAACTTCTCGACCGACCCGATCGCCAGCGACTACATTTCCACCAGCGCTGACGGCGTCCATCAGGGGATGGCCGCTTTTTCCAGTCGCGGTCCGTGCAACGACGGCCGCATCAAGCCTGACATTGTCGCCCCGGGTACTGACATTATCTCCTGCCGCTCGCGTGCCCCCGGCGCCGGTGACTTATGGGGCACAGGCAGCGGCGTGCTGGCCGATACGAACGGCAGCAGCTTCTATGTGTTCTGCGGCGGCACCAGCATGTCCACGCCTCTCACGGCGGGGGCGGCGGCGCTAGCGAGACAGTTTTTCATGGAGCGGCGTGGAATGACGAATCCCACTGCCGCGCTACTCAAGGCGACGCTGCTCAACGGCGCCCGCTCGCTGGCGCCGGGCCAGTATGGCGCGGGTGCAGCGCGCGAAATTCCCGACGGGCCGCGGCCGAATCCCGTCGAAGGCTGGGGGCAGGTGAACCTTGCGGCAACACTTTTTCCCCCTGCCGGACTGACCAACGGATTCCTGGACGGCGACACGCTGGCGACCGGCCAGACGAACAGTTACACGATCGTGTCCACGGGTTCCGACATGCACTCCGGCATCGCGGGCGCGATCGGAGCGCTCAAGGGGCCGCTCCACGGCGGGGCCAACGAACAGGTACTCGAGGTGCTCGCGGCGATCGGCTCGGCCGACAGGGCCGAGGCCTGGCTCGAGAGCAGTTTGCCGCGAAGCGCGTGGTGATGGGCTTCGGTCACCGCGTCTAC
>JBAXJV010000483.1:0-2238 GCA_037137675.1 bacterium
GGTAGCGCAGAGGTCCTCCCCCAAATAGGTTTCAGCCGCAGCGAGAAACACCCGCGCTCCGGAACGGGCCGCCGCCGCCGCCGCCGCAACCCCGCCACTGGCACCGCCAATAATCACCACGTCAAATGAGCCGATTACAGGAATGCTATGTTTTGCGGCCATTACTCTCTCCAGTCAAACGACGATAGCAGAACAGTTGAGATTGTGCCCCAACAATTTCAACTATAACCCCCGTAAAAAACCCGGAAGAACCCTTTTTTATTCACGCGCCGCAGTGTACTCTGTCGCCATCATGCGGATGCACAATGCAAAGACCCGGGCGACGGCGCCTGAAGGCGCGTCACGACTGCTGCTGATAACGCCGCC
This sequence comes from bacterium, assembly GCA_037137675.1. Lineage (GTDB taxonomy): Bacteria > Verrucomicrobiota > Kiritimatiellia > CAIKKV01 > CAIYGI01 > CAIYGI01. The sequence continues at coordinate 367 of JBAXJV010000483.1, forward strand.
AATGCTGTCTGTCAACACTCCCTATCCGGCGATGCCGGGCCTGGCAGGCTTATTGCGCAACCACGGGTTCGCCGCAGCACAGGCTGATCTATCGCTGGCGCTGACCTTGAGACTATTTTCACGCGACGGACTGGCGCGTGTTGCCGGGGTTTTAGCGCGCACCCGGCGGCGGACAACTACACCACCGGTGCGCCATTTCCTGCGCCACGCCGCAGCCTTTAGCGCATCCGTGGACTCCGTGATCCGCTTTCTGCAAGGCCGCGACCCGACACTGGCTTACCGCCTGTCAGAACGCGGCGCGCTGCCGGAGGGGCCACGCTTTATGTCACTCGATATCGCCAGCGAACCTGGCGATGATCCGCTGACGTGGGCTTTTGGAGCACTGGGAGTGCAGGACCGCGCGCGTCATCTGGCCAGCCTTTACCTGGACGATCTGGCCGATGTAATTCACGACGGCGTGGATCCGCATTTTGAACTGACGCGCTACGGCGAGCGTTTGGCGGTATCGGCGTCCGATTTTGCTCCGCTAGCCGCTGCACTGGAGGCGCCACCGACGTTGGTAGACCAGATGCTCGACGAACTCGTTGTGGAAAACTTCCACCAACACCACCCCACCCTTGTGGGTCTCACAGTACCATTCCCGGGCACACTTTACGGCGCGTTGCGCATCGCCCGCCGTCTGCGCGCCATGCGCCCCCGGCCACGCATCGTGCTGGGCGGTGGCTACGTTAACACCGAATTGCGCACGTTGAGCGAGCCGCGCATTTTTAATTATGTAGATGCCGTGATACTCGACGACGGCGAAGTTCCGCTGCTGCGCTACGCAGAGTGGTGCGCCGGACGTGGTGCCGAAGGCGACCTCTCTCGCATCTTCCGCCGCCGCCGCGGCCGCGTCATATATCAGTCCGGGCCGGGCGATGTAGAGATGCCGCCAGTTGATGCCGGAACCCCCGCTTTTGAAGATCTGCCGCTTAACGATTACCTCTCGGCAATCGAAAGCCTTACGCCCATGCTGCGACTCTGGTCTGACGGGCGCTGGAACAAACTGACTGCAGCGCACGGCTGCTACTGGCGTCGCTGCCGGTTTTGCGACACCGGCTTGCCACACATCGCCCGCTTCCGCCCGATGGCGGCGGAAAAACTGGCTGATCGCATGGCCGAGGTGATTGCGCGCACCGGTCAATCGGGCTTTCACTTTGTGGACGAGGCGCTGCCACCCGCGCTATTACGCCAGCTTTCCGAGCAGTTGCTGGCGCGCGGCATCACCGCTACCTGGTGGGGTAATATACGGTTCGAGTCCTCCTTCACCCCGGCCCTCGCCCGCCTGATGGCCAGCGCAGGCTGCATCGCCGTCACGGGCGGACTCGAATGCGCACACGACCGGCTGCTGACGCTGATGAACAAGGGCATCACGCTGACCGAAGCTGCGCAAGCCTGCCGTGCGCTGTCCGATGCCGGGCTACTGGTACACGCCTATCTGATGTACGGTTTCCCGACACAAACCATCCGCGAAACAGTGGATGCGCTGGAATTTGTGCGCCAGTTGTTCTCCGCCGGATGTTTGAACTCGGCTTTCTGGCACCGCTTTGCGCTGACTGTACACAGCCCCATCGCCCGCGAACCAGAAGCCTTCGGATTGCGCCTGACGCCTGCACCGCACGGAGGGTTTGCCTGCAACGAACTGGCCTGCACCGAACCCGGCGGCGCCGATCACGCCAGCCTTGGCGAAGGCCTGCGCCGCGCCGTTTACGCCTACATGCACGGTGTCGGAATTGAAACTCCCGTCACCCGTTGGTTCGCCGCTCGCGTCCCGCGCCCGACCCTCGCCCCCGACTCAGTGGCCCAAATGCTCGCCCTGAATCACAGCACTTG
>JBAXJV010000484.1:0-2223 GCA_037137675.1 bacterium
CGCTTTTCTCGCCTGCAGAGATTAACAGCGAATTATACCGGGAATGGTTTACTGAAGCCTTGGAGAAAGAAGGGCTTGAACTAATAGCCGTGCCCGTCACCACCAGCGCAGAGGTTACGGAAGCAGTGAGCGTGCTGCTTCGCCGTGACATTCAGGTGGTCGGGCAGCTTTCCGACAATACCACGCGCCCTGCATTTATTCAGATGGTCAGGCGGACACGTGATGCCAAGATGGCGTTTTTCTGCTTCGATAGCACCGGGATGCGCGATGGTGCGACTCTGGCGCTGGCGCGTGATTTCTATGCCAGCGGAGTTGAGGCGGCGTGGGTGGCGGTTAAAGTTTTGCGCGGGGCTTCTCCGGAAAACATTCCGTTCACCAACACCCGCACCGAAACTTTGGCAATCAACACGGACTTAATCGCAAAATATGGTATTGTCATCTCCAAGGAGCTCCTTAAAAAAGCGCAGCTGTCCACCGGCGAAAAACCATGAAGTTTGAAACACAGATCCAGGGTAAACAGGCGGTCATCCGTGTCGCAGGGCGGTTGGATGCTGCCTGGGCGGAGCATTTCCATGGCGCGGTTAAGGAAACCATTCGCGATGGTCACCACCACGTGCGGATAGATGCTACGGAGCTGATCTATCTTAGTTCAGCCGGCATTCGCTCGCTGCTCCGGATTCATCGCGAACTGACCGCCGTGAAAGGCTCGTTCGGAATTATTCGTGCCTCCCCCCTTGTGGCGGACACCTTGCGCCTGTCGGGGCTTGAGATACTCATGTCCCCCGAAGCCGGTTCGCCTGACGATCAATCCGCTCCAGCGGTCGTCGCATCAACACCGGCCGTCGCGGAGCAATGCGTGCCGGGCATTTTTTTCGAAAGTCATGCGCTTGCGCCGCAAGGGCAGATCGTCGCCCGCGCGGGTGGGGGCTGGAATCCATGGCAACCGGTGCGCCCGGATGACGCAGTGAAAATCAGTTTTCCCCGGCAGATCTTTGGATTAGGCGTTGGGGCGGCTGGGCGTGACGTTGATGACGCGCGTGCCAGATTCGGAGAATTTGTTGCAGCCGCCGGGTATCTGGCCTGGTTGCCTGGTGATGGCGCGGATGCGCCTGACTACCTTGAGCAGGAAGAGCGCTTCGTGCCGCAACTGCATGCCATTCAGGCGCTCACAGGCGAAGGTGATTTCTCGCACTTTTTGCGATTCCGTCCCGAAGAAAAGGGTGTTTTCCTGACTTTGTCAGACCTTATTCTTCAAGTTTTTCAGACGGCTCAAACCAATGCTGCAGCCATGGTTGTTCTGGCTGAGGTGGAAGGGCTGGTTGGGGCGTCTCTCTTGCGATCGCCCGGCCTGATTCAGGCGACAGACCGCCCGGGAGATTTTCCGGAAGTACGCAACTGGCTGGCATTTTGCGGGGAACGCGTTCACCGCCAGACACAGGTGCTGCTGGTGGCATTCGCAAGCCGCGATACCGCCCATGCCTCGGCACCATATCTGACCCCTTTGCCATCCCGTCCTGAAATCCGCGCTCATGCGCATGCCGTCGTCATGCCATTCCGGTCGCTTCCGCAGGGTGTTCTGGAGCTTGAACCATCCGTGCGTGCGGTTTTCGAGGAAAGCGAACCACGCGGGCTTTTCCATCTGATTGAAGACGACCGGCCAGCCATTGGTCTGGGGCAGAGCGCTTTCATCCGGGGCGCCTGCTGGTGCGCACCGCTACACTTTTCAACGGAGCACATAACATGACCCTGGTTGTCGGCGCTTTCACCATCGGCTTGATCCTCGCGATGCTGTCCATGGGTGTATGGATCAGTTTCCGTATCCTGCGCTTTTGCGACATCACTGTGGATGGATCTATCACGCTGGGTGCTTCGGTGGCTGCCGTGCTGCTGATCCGCGGCTGGTCACCATGGGCCGCCACGCTGGCCGCCACGCTGGCCGGCGGTGTCGCCGGATTCACCACCGGTCTGCTCCATACCCGGTTTAAAATTCAGGAACTGCTTGCGGGCATTCTGGTCATGACCGCGCTCTATTCCATTAACCTGCGGGTAATGGGACGTAGCAACGTGCCTTTGCTCAGCGTGGATAACATGGCCACGCCCGTCGCCGGTTTGCTCACCCGCATCACCGGCGGTGCTGAGACAATCCAGTTTATGGGCTGGCCGGTGCCTATCATGGATGCCGCCATGCTGATCACAGTTTTGCTGATCACGGTCGCCGTTGCT
>JBAXJV010000485.1:0-2214 GCA_037137675.1 bacterium
CCGCCGTCCGCCACCCAGCGCTCGATCTGCTTGGTTGCAACTTCTCTGATGGCCGGGTCCGTCGCGTACAGCACGTCGTAATCTTTGAGCCGTCCTCCGGAGAGGTCCTCTTCGGTGAGCAGATCGACAAGGTATTGTTCATGCACGAGCGCCAGATAGGTTAATCGCCGCTCAAGCATGTGCACGTAGTCGAAGGGCTGGAATAAATCAGAGGAGATGCTGTACAGGAGCGCCAGCTTTGTTTTCCGCGACCGGCCCGGCCCGATAATTGGCTCGGACTTGGCCAGCTGACGGGTGAAGGCCGCGAGTCCGGCATACTCGCCAGGCAGGTCAGACCAGTAGTTTTCTGTGCTCAGCCCGGTAGGTCCGTAGGTCCAGTAGAAGAAATGCTTTGCTCCCTGACAAAGCGCAGACGAGCTCTTCAGGCACAGGTTTGTCTTATCGCTGGGTGTGATCCAGGCAATCACGGGAATTTCACCACGGCTTCCGCTCCGGAAAATCGCCGCCTGAAAACCCATCAACTGGAATCCCTCCCAGGTGAAGCCCGGTCCGTACATATATTGCAGCCCCATCCAATCTTCGATACCTGCAAGGTCCAGCGCCTTGCGGCGGGCCACATCGAACCAGTCGGCTGCCAGCGGGGTCGAGCTCCACGCCGGATTTGGGCCCATCCCCATCCCGAGGCCAGTCCCGGAAAAATATGGGTGATCCGCGAAAAGCGTGGATAACATCGGCCCCGGACCGAGCTGCTTGTGGAATTCCGACTGGAGCGACAAAAAGCTGCGCGTGGTTGCCTCCTGGCGGTAGCGGCTGGAATAATAGAAAATGCGGCTGGCAATCAGAACGTCATCCTTTTGCCGCTTGTTCAGGTCATCGGGGGTTTCGATCGGAATGACGGATTCGAGTGTATGAGCTCCTAGATCTTTGGCGCGAACCTTGCGCTCTGCCAGCCATGCGTGAAAGCGCGCCAGACTGGCGGCGTTTGTACCGATCAGCGGGGCCGTGACTTCGTCGGCAAAATTAAACGGGATGCCAGCTTCGGGGGGCGAATTGGTGGATCTAACAGTGGCGTTTTTCATTTGCGCCGCAGCTATCGCCGGAGTGATATCCGGACCATAGCCTACATGCAAGAGGCCTGGTGTGCGGAATGGAAAACGCTTGTTTACTTCGGGCAGCTGGTCGCCAACCACATTAAAGCCAAGCAGCCATAGAATCTCGGATTCCTTGAGGTTTAAATCAGGGCGCTGACTGCCCCAGAAGCTGGTCTGCACAATCAGGTTGGTTGGTGACCAACGCTTGCCGCCGGTTGCCTCTTTCGCCCACCTCAGGCGCCGGTCGGTCATCTGGGCGGCGGTCTCAATTTGATCCAGATCTGCCTTCAGCTTTGGCGAGACCAGCACGCTCGTCCAACCGGCAGCAATAGTCTCTTCGAACCGCTTGACGATGGCCTGTTCGTCCGGGGCTGTTGCCAGTTCAATCACCGCCTCGCCCGTTTGTATTTTGGTCCCTCCAGTGCGAAACTCCACCGTCAGATTAGGGAGTTCGGCGATGCCACCGGCACGCCACTTGCGCCCATGCAACCGCCCGCCGGCGTTCGTCTTCACATCAAACCACGGCGTGAACGCACCCATCGGGACGCGCTTCGCAGGATCACGGTCCGCGCCGGAGGGAAGGCAGGCGTTCACAAGCCACCACGGCTCGTCATGAATGGTGCCCGCCAGTTGTGCGTAATAATTCGTTCCGCTGGCCGAAGTAAATTTGAAACGCACAAAGGTGCCGTCTGAGGCGAAGGCAGCATTGGCCAGCAGCCAGGCGCACGTCAGGGCACAGAAAAGACTTAAGCGGCGATGAAAATCCGGCATAAATTCAGCCTTTGATTGTAGTTCGCGCCGATTACGCCGACTTACTAAGACCCAAGGAAAATAGAGACCGGGAAAGGCCGTAACGGGCACGATCAACACGGCCATATAACTTCATTCACAGCGGGATATCAATAAAAATAGGTCACTAGCGTCCCATAGGACGCAGGCTGTTAGGCTGTAGGCTGTTAGACTGTTAGGAAATCCCCATTCCCCCGTTTAATTTCTGACTGTGTCAGTTACGAAATCAGGAATTCGCTTTTCGCATTTTACTAACCTTCCTGAAATAGAATGGACATGACCTGAGAAGAGCCACGCCTTCACAGGCGCGGCTACGTAGCCGCCGGTGTAAACC
>JBAXJV010000486.1:0-2214 GCA_037137675.1 bacterium
CTACTCCGCCGCCGACCATGCGTGCAATCACATCAAACTTGGCCGAAGTTTCAGTCAGCGTCATGGGCTGGGCCGCGAGCGCGACCAGCTTGTCAGAGCAAAAATAGGTTTTCGGATCGCGGCCGCCGTTGACGCGCCACTTGCCGGTGCCAGGAAGAATGCGAATGCTGGCCGTAGCGTTTTTCCGTCGGCCGGTGGCTTGGATGATCGTTATCGTTGCAGACACAGATGGCTCCCTTCTCAAAGTGCTTCCAACAGTTTCGGATTCTGCGCCGCGTGCGGATGCTCCGAACCCGGGCAGACTTTCAGGCGTTTGATCAACGTGCGGCTCATCGTGTTGCGCGGCAGCATTCCTTTGACCGCATTCCACACAATTAATTCAGGATGTTTAGCGCGCAGCTGCTCCGCTGTGGTGAAACTCTGACCGCCGCGAAAGCCGGAGTATTTTTCATACACCTTCTTCTGCTCTTTTTTGCCGGAGAGATGCACCTTGGCAGCGTTGATCACGACGACAAAGTCGCCGAGGTCTACCTGCGGGGTGAACGTCACTTTGCCGCGACCCCGCAGCAGGTTGGCCACGCGAACGGCCACCTTGCCAAGCGGTTTATCAGCAACGTCAACTACAAACCAATTCCGGGACTTATCGTCCGGCTTGGGTAAAAAAGTCTTCATACTCAACACCCTTTCCGTACATGCGGAAGAGGTAAAGCTATCGAAACCGGCAGCTATTGTCAACGGTTAATAATCCATGGGTAATAATCACTGTCATCCTGCGGGACCGCAGTGGAACACAGCCATAAATTGACGCAGCGCGTCGAAAGCCTGTAGTATAACCACTTAGTCCGGTTGCTAACGGCACTCGGGTAATGTGAGGAAACGTTATGAGCGTAGCGGAACATCTGATAATCGAAGGCGGGCCTGAGCGTGGACGGGCACTGGTGGTTGCCCCGGAAGGCGTGCGATTGGGACGCTCGTCGCGAAACGATTATTCGCTTAACGATAATTCGCTCTCGCGCTTTCATTGCCGGTTTTATTTCGAGCCCGACGAAGCGCTCTGGGTGGCTGATTTAGGAAGTTCCAACGGTACGCTGGTGAATGGCGAAGCTGTTCAGGAATGCCGTTTGAAAGTCGGAGATCACGTTGCCATTGGCAACACGGAAATGCGTGTCGTCAATGCCGTACGCACAATTTCTAAAGAGGCTGTTGAGAAAGACGGCAACGGCCTGCAGCGGAAGCTGTCAGATGCAGAGCTGCCGCCGCCAGCTGTCGAACTGGTGTCGTCCGGAACGCTGCCTGCCGTGGCGGTGGATTTGGGGCTGCACCCTGTACCCAAAACAGCCTCGCCACTGCGAGCTTCCCCGTTCCGGACTGTTTTGTTCGGGTTGGCGGTGGTGATGGCGGTGCTGGCGCTGGGGTCCTGGGTTTTGCGCTGGTTGCCCTCCCGGCAAGACTCCCGTGATCCGGTGGAAGCCGCCTTGTCGGAACCGCCCGCACCGATCGAGGTGCGTTACGAAAAGGTCGAAGCTACGACCTCTAATATTTACCGCTACGCGCTGGATATTCAAAATAACACGCTGCGTGTGCATTCGGACGATCTGACGGCCAACCGTCATTTGCGCCGCGAAAAGCGGGTGGATCCGGAGCTGTTGCGCAGTCTGGCGCGCGCGGTGGCGGTTAAAGGGTTTTTCGAACTGCAGGGAGAGTATCGTGGTGCCGCGACGAATGCCTGCGATACATTCGACCTTGTGATAACGCTTGGCCGGCAGACGCATCGCGTGCGGGTGATTAATCTGGTGGAGCCTGACGCCTTCAGCGCTGTACGCGGGGCGGTTGAGGAGTTTGGCAAGAATGAGCTCGGGCTTGCGGCTTTGGCTTTGCAACCGGAAGAATTAGTCGCCAGGGCGCGCGAGTCGCTGGCGCTGGGCAAGCGTCTCTATGAAGCGCGCGAGGTGCGTCCTGGCAACCTGCACGATGCGATTCGAGCCTTTCAGGAGTGCGAGTGGTACTTGGAAACTGTGGACGCGAAACCGGACTTCTACGCGGAGGCGGTGAGCGGGCGGCAGGAGTGTGAACGGCAGTTGCAGAAACGTTATGACGACCTCTGGTTTCAGGCTGAACGGGCCGTGAAGCTGCGCGACTGGAAGGAATCCAGCCAGCACTTACGCGTGATTCAAGAATTGATCCCCGACCGTTCTGATGAGCGGAACAAAAACG
>JBAXJV010000487.1:0-2210 GCA_037137675.1 bacterium
ATATTCCGGCTCGTTGTGGTGCATTTCATTGATGTTGCGCTTGCCGCCGAAGAAGAGGGAACCATTCGCCGTGACGGAAACGAGGTCTCCTTTGCGGAAGCTGTGGCCGGTGGCGGGGGCGTGGTTGAGCCGTGCGATTTCGGCGAGCCAGGCTTCGTTGCTGTAGCTGAAGGAATCGTCGCCGGGCGGGCGCCGGAGCGCGTAGTTCTGCCCTATCCAGCAAGTGGTGCCGCCGCGGTCGCCGGGCCACGCCGCCTGGAGCACGATCTGCCACTCGCCGCCCATCGTGCCGGCGGAGGCGGGCTGGAAGTTCGCCGTCGCGTCCAGCATCTCGTCCGGGTCGGTGAGCAGGACGCCGACGACGGTGAGGGGGTAACTGGGCGTCCACGCGCTGGCGCCGTTGGCGGTGACGGCTTGCAGATTCCAGTGCGTCTCGGCCCGCAACGGCAAGGTGAGCAGCGGCAAGGCCAGTGCGGCGGCGAGAAGGATTTGAAAGGAGGCGGCACGCCGGCGAAAAATCGCCGATTGACCCCTGAGGAGATGGAGTGTTACGTTCATGTGGTGAAGTATGAACTGAGAAGTCGTATTAAGCAATACCAACATGATATGACGCGATGGGGCGCGCGGGCGCTGCTGCTGGGGATGCTTTTCATTCTCACCGCCGCGCCTGCCCGAGCCCACACCGGGCCGGGGGTGATCGTGGATACGGACATGGCCGCGGACGACGCGCGGGCCCTGGCGCTGCTGTTGAACTGCCCGTACGTGAACGTGCTGGCGGTGGTCACCAGCGACGGGGCGAGCCCGCCGGACGTGGGGGCGACCAACGTCTGCCGGATGCTTGGGTTTCTGAAGATGGACGGGGTGGCGGTGGGAATGGGGCGGTCACTGGCCGCGCCGGCGCCGGCGTTCCGGACGAACGCGACGGGCCTGGACTGGGCGCAGTTGGGTGAGCCCGCTGTGCCCGTGGGCGGGATTCTGGACGCTGGCGTTCTGATCCGGCTCGCCGCGGAGAGCAACCCTTCCAACCTGGTGTATATGTGCCTGGGGCCGTTGACGAACCTGAAGGACGCGCTGGAGCAGAGGCCCGAGCTGGCGAAAATGATCGGCCGGGTGTTGTGGTACGGCACGCCGCCAGGAGCGGCGCGGGCGACGTGGAATGCGACGCGCGACGAAGCGGCTTTGAAGAAGATCGCAGCCGCGGGTTTGACGGTGGAGGCGATTCACTGGCCGGGGGAAGCGGCGGCGCTGGTGCTGGACGACGCGTTGCTGGATGAGATTGCTAAGCTGGACTCGCCGGCGGCAGAGCTGGTGGTGCGGCTGCACAGCAGCGGGCGGGGCGCGGAACTGGTGCGGGCCAAACACCTGCGGTTGTGGGACGACCTGGTGGCGTTGCGGCTTCTGGATGGGTCGCTGGGGAGGCTGTCGCCGGTGGCGGGCCAGCCCGGCTGGTCGGAGCTGACTGGGGTGGATCCCGCCGCGGTGCGTCGCGCGTTCTCCGCCAAGCTGCGGTTGTTTCCTGCGCGCGGCACCGTGGTCATGGCCGATTTCCCGACTGCCCCGCAGCAACTGCTGCTGGACGTGAGGGAGTTGGCGGCGCAAATCATTGCCCGGCACGGATTGGAGGAATGGAAGGCGGCGGTGCTGACCAGCGAGCTGCACCGGCACCTGGGCACCTACTCGATTGTGGGGGCCAAGATGGGTTTGCGCGCGCGGGAGCGGTTCAGCGTGGCGCTGGATGAGTTGCATGTCGAAAGCCGGGCGGGCTTGAAGCCGCCGCTGAGCTGCGTCAACGATGGATTGCAGGTGGCGACGGGCGCGAGCCTGGGCCGTGGAACGATCACGGTGGTCACGAACGGGCCGCCCGCGTGCGAGGCGGTATTCAGCTACGGCGAGGGGCGGCTGCGGCTGCGGTTGAAACCGGAGTTTGCGAAGCAGATCGCCGCCGACATGGCGGAGCTGGTGAAACGCCACGGCGGGACGACGCCCGAGTATTTTCAGGCCGTGCGCAGCGTGTCGCTGAGGCACTGGCTGAACTTCGACCGGAAGACGATGTTTGAGGAGACGGTGGAAGGCGGCCAGGTCGCGCCGTGAGTTATGCACATTCCCGACGGATTCCTTGACGCGAAAACTGTGTTGGTCACCGGCGCGCTGTCGGTGGCAGGCGTGGGCCTCGCGCTGCGCCAGGTCCGCAAGGAACTGCCGCCGCGCCG
>JBAXJV010000488.1:0-2207 GCA_037137675.1 bacterium
CCAGTCGAAGACGGCGCTCTCGGCGAGAGCGCCCTACCGAAGAGCGGCTACGAGTGCGGGGAAAAGAAAAACGCCCCGGTTGAGGACCGGGGCGTATACAGGAACCAAGTCAGCGCGAGGTTTTATGCCTTGCGGAACTTGCGCCGGGCTGCGATCAAAACCGCGCCCAAACCGAACAGCGCCAAGCTCGTGGGCTCGGGAATCGGCTGCACGGTTGTGAATCCGGGGCTGCCATTGCCAGAGCTGATGTCAGCACTCGCAAGACCAAGCGCCGGACCACCAGCGGTCATGATCGTACCCTGTGCTGAAGGCCCGTTTCCGGCTACCGACAGTCCACTATCAGCACCACCAGTAACCCAACTGTCCTGGTAAATAAAACCAGCTTCACTTGAAGTGTTATTGAAAAACCGAACGTACAGATAATGACCACTGAAACTATTATCAGCAGCATATGCGTCAGCGAAACCTGGGGTCTCGGCAGTGCCATCAAAGGCGTTGCTATCCAAGACCGTGCCTTGGTTCCAAGTTCCACCCTGATATGCCGTCAACAAGGTGCTGGCGTTAATTGCAGAGGTTCCATTATCAACTAACTGGCAGACCCAGTTATTTCCAACGGAACCTGCACCCGAACCTGGCCATCCGCCCGCCGTATCGTAGAGCCAGAAAGAAGATCCTCCACTGTCTTGCACGCTCCAACTAATTGTGATCAAAGCATTAGCATTGAAAACCAGCGCTCCCGCCAACGCAATTGCTGTAATTAACTTTTTCATTTAAATTTTCTCCTTATTTCTACAAGCATTCTAAATCTTCGTTTTCGCTATCGCAGTTCTATTGAAGCGGGCTTACACGCAACCACTGAATGCCAGCCGGATTTTTGATCAGGTATCCAGTTCCAGCTTTAATCACATTGGTGTTAACAACTGTTGAACCCTTCACAAACTTTCCACCCAAAGATGTGGAGACTGAGTTGTTAAAGTACACCGGAACATCCCAACCACCCGCACCACCACCGGCATCCGGCAACCACATCGTGATCAAGGTCGCGTTGGTATCAACTTCGCTAGCGCCTCCTGAAAAACCTATCGAATTCGTCAAACCACTAGTCGCAAAGGTCACATCCACAACCGTCATGCCACCAGCAAAGATGCGCTGCCCAACACCAGCCAAAACATTTTGCTTGTTACCACTGACTTCACCGGCGACGGTGATATTAGTCGCAGCCCCACGCCGCGTCACAAGGAAACCCTCGTCGCGATCAATTGGTGACTTATCCACAACGGTCACACCTTTAACCCAGTGATTTCCAAGAGACGTGGAGATCGAATTGTTATAGTAAATTGGAACATCCCAACCACCAGCGTTACCGCCCGCAGCGGGATTCCAGAAGGTAACCAAGTCGGCATTCGTATCGCCAGAGTCGCCTCCTCCACTCAGCACCGGGCTGCCAGGCGCACCGAAGACATCACGGATCCGGTAGGCGGAGGTGATCTTGTAACCGCAGTTGATAAGGTCGCCAGCGGCGATGTCCGAGGACAAACCATCTTTGATGGTCAGGGCCGTAGCGGTGTTGTTAGTGATATAGAAGTGACGACCGACGAACGGGCTGTTCGACTGCGTGATTTCCACGAAGTAATAATTGCTGTTGGCGCCCCAGGCGTACGAGCCCCAATTGGCGCTGCCGTCGGTGATGGTGGTGGCGCTGTTGGCCGAAATCACGCCGCGGGTGTCGGGAATCTTGGTCATCGGCAGCGCCATGATCTGGCGGCGGGCGCCAGCGATGGGCAGATTGAAATATCCGACCACGTTGACGGAAGTGACGGTATCGGCGGCCATTACGGAACCAGCCACGCAGGCTGTGGCAACCAAAGTACTGATTGAAACTCTGAATTTCATAATCTTTATTCTCCAATGATTCCGACCGACCTGTTTCTTGACACGAGTTGATTAGAACACAAATCGCTTTCAGCGTCAACGAAATTGTAGCTTTTTTTTTGCTGAAACCCAACCGCGAAAGGCGCGAAAAAGGGGCCGGCGAGCGAACGGCGGAGGATTTTGCTACGAATAGGCGCGAAAGGTGGGGGAGTTTTTTTTACCGCGGATTACGCGGATGGCACGGATAAGCGCAAATGTGCGGCTAAGGTTATATTTCTTGGCACGAGACAGCCTCCTTGTCAGCCTCAGCGGCTCACCGGGACGGTTCGCCCTAC
>JBAXJV010000489.1:0-2190 GCA_037137675.1 bacterium
CCCGGCGATGACGGAAAAAGCGCCGCCATCGGGCGCCATCAGACGTTTTACAACACAGTCCTCAATCGCCCCGCAGGTAGAGAGCAGTTCGTAGTCCAACCGCATTGCCTGCAGCAGGGCCTGCACACCCGGCCAGCGTTGCATGGCCTCTCCACTGGCGGCCAGCGGATTGAGCACGCAGAGGACCTTCATAAAAGCTTGCTCAACCAGCGGCCTTGATCTTGGCGGGACGCAAGACAAGCAGGCGTACCTGCTCGGTGCCAAGTTTAGCCACCGCCGCCTCGGTCATCCCGAGTGTGATTAACCGGCGGCGCTGCACCTTTTCACGGCGGCGGCGATCCGATAATTTTTTGACCGGACGATCCAGACGTTTCTCACCAATCTTACTAGCCATCTGACAATTCCTTCCTTATGACATTACGCGCCAGGCCTGCGAAATTACAGGCCGTGCGGAAACCGGATCCGCGGCCCCATGATTAAACCCCATTCCGCAACAATTTGCCGCCAGTTCGACCGTAATCGCATCGAAAAGGCGCGAACATCCCGATCAGAGTAGAGTATCCCTGCACGAGAAGCAAGGTTGAATCCTGTGTGTGTGAATCCTGAATTGCCGTACCTTGCTCAGGTATGCGCGAAAAGATCTGGCGAGGCAAACTGCGCATCGGAGGTCAGACGTAACCCCACGCGACGCAGCCCGGCTTCGTCGCCGGGTGTAACGATATGCGTCAAATGCATTTCGCATTCGCGCAGGTCGCGGAGATGCTCGAGCGCTACCTGCGCCGTCGGGTTGCCGGCAGAACTGATGGCCAGAGCTATAAGCGCCTCATCTAAATTAAGGCTCGGGTTGCGCCCCTGCAGAATGTCCTGCTTGAGCCGCACAATTGCGCGGATCACATCAGGAGAGAGCAGGTGGATGCTATCCGGCACGCCGGCGAGCAATTTGATGGCATTGAGCACGGCGCTGGATGCGGCATGCATCAGTTCGGAATTTTTTCCGGTTACAATCCGTCCGTCCGCGAGTTCAATTGCCGCGCCGCAGAATACGCCCTTGCAGCCTTTGCCTTTCGCCATCCCCTCCGCTGCCGCCTGACGGGCTGGCGCCACCACCACGCGGTCCTCTTGTTTCAGATTCAAATCCCTCAGCAGGAGCTCCTCGCGCGCTACGGTTTCACGGTCGGTCAAACCCATGGCGTATTCGCAGGCGTGGCGGAAGTAGCGGCGCACCACCTCCTGCCGGGCGGCCAGACGCACCACCTGATCTTCCACAATTCCGAACCCGGCGCGATTTACGCCCATGTCCGTGGGCGACTTGTAAGGGCATGCCTCATTAGTGATTCCTTCCCAGATCGCGCGCAGCACGGGGAAGGTTTCAATGTCGCGGTTGTAGTTAACCGTAGCTTTGTTGTAGGCCTCAAGGTGGAACGGATCAATCATGTTGACGTCGCGCAAATCAGCGGTGGCGGCCTCGTAAGCGACGTTTACCGGGTGCTTGAGCGGCAGGTTCCAAATGGGAAACGTTTCGAATTTGGCGTAGCCCGCTGCGCGTCCGGCGGTGCAGTCATGGTAAAGCAGCGTGAGGCAGGTGCCCAGTTTTCCGCTGCCGGGACCTGGGCCGGTGACTACCACCAGCGGGCGTTCGGTGACCACGTATTCATTGGCGCCATAGCCTTCTTCACTGACGATAGTCGCAATATCGGTGGGATAACCGCGCGTGGCCCGGTGACAGTAGACCTTCACGCCGCGGCGCTCCAGCCGCGTGCGAAACTGCTTGGCCGCCGGCTGGCCATCGTAACGGGTGATTACTACGGCGCGAACACAGAGGCCGCGGTCACGTAATTCGTCAATCATCTTCATCGCGTCGGAGTCATACGAAATGCCGAAGTCGGCGCGCATTTTCTTGCGCTCGATGTCGCCGGCATAGATGCAAAGGACGATGTCGGCCTGATCCCTGAGCTCCTGCAGCAGGCGGAGTTTGACGTTCGGGTCGTAGCCGGGAAGAACGCGCGCAGCGTGATAATCGTACATCAGCTTGCCGCCGAATTCGAGATAGAGCTTGTTTCCAAACTGTTTCATACGAAGGCGGATTTCGGCTGTTTGTTCCCGCAGATATTTTTCGTTATCGAAGCCAATGTTATTCATGCAAGTTTCCTTGATTGTATTTCACTAGCGTCCCATAGGACGCAGGCTGTT
>JBAXJV010000490.1:0-2181 GCA_037137675.1 bacterium
AATGACAACACCATTCGCTTTGAGGGTTCGGCGAAAGGGGCAGCTTTCGGGACGGGGACCACGTTCAGCGCGGCGGGACTGGTGGAGGGTGAACCTTTCGACTTCGACTTTGTCCGGGAAGGCAGCCAGGTAAAAATCCTTTTGAACCAGACCGTCGTTGCAACGGCTCCACTCGCAAACACGCCCGGCGGTCAGTTCGGACTGCTACCCGGCAAGGCGACCCTGCGTGTCCATGAGTTCTCCGCCACCGGAGGACTGGACGATGGGCTGGAGATGCTGCGTCAAATTAAAATCGGCGTGTGGATGGATAAGTATATCAACGCCCGAACGTATCGCGGCGTTTATACCCTGTTCATCACCGACGATGGCGACTATCGGCCGGAAGGGATGTTGTTGCCGAAACCCTCGCCGCGCCGGTACTTCGGTCAGTTGGAATCCTGCGGCTTCGCCACGAACAGGGGCTATGTTCTCAATGCCGCCCCCGGAATCGGGTTGATCGGCCAGACGTGGATGCCGGGGCCAGAGCCGAAAGAGCCGGTTATCGAGCTGAGTATGGCCCGCGATACGGTACGTTCCGCCGGTTTGATGTTTAGAAGCGGACAGTACAGCCCTGTGGCGCTGAAGATTACACCAAGTCCTTTGAAGCGCGGCTTTAAGAGCTACGCCGACGCCGTCCGCTGGCGGGTCGTCGCCTTCGCGCCCTACGGCAACGGGCGCGAGGAATGGTCGCCGTTCTTCCTCCTGAGGCGCCCGTTCCTGATGCTTCCGCCGCTTGGGCCGGCGCAGGCCTGGCTGACGGTGGATTCCACCGGCATTCCGCCCGGGACGTACGAATCGTGCGTGACGGTGGAATGCGGCGGCGCCGAGGAGGGCCGGACGTTCGCGCGGCGCACGGTGAGGCTGCGCGTCCGCGTGGCCGATGTGCGCGTCGAGCCGAAGACTCCTATCCTCGTTCATGGATGGGTCGTCCCCCCGCCCGGCGAGGAAAACCTGCGCGACTGGTTCAAGCGCTTCAACGTATGGCAAGGGCCGTTCTTCACCAAGGCTGAGATGGACAAGTATGGCTTGAAACAGCAGATCTACTGTCTACGCAACGCGGATACGAATGAAGTCCGGCGGCAGATCGCACTCGCCAAGTCCAAGGGACTTGGCTACGACGACTGGATGTTCTCCGTGATGGACGAGCCGTGCGGCCAGACCGCCGCGGAGCTGGGTGCGTACCTATCCATGGCTGGAATGATCCGCGCGGCGGACCCGAAGGTGAAGATCACCATGAACCCCGGCGAGGCTGCGCGCGCGGCCACATTCAGCATCCTGCAGCCCTACGTGGATCTCTGGAATCCGTACGCATTGCACCTGAGCTACGGACCCAGCGGACGCGACTACCTGAAGAAGCCGTGGATCTGGTACACGACACCGTGCTACGGCGACAAGGCGCCGGGCATGGCGTCGGAAATTTACGAGCAAGTCCGATCGGTTCTGAGGCAGCCGGGGGACTGCCGGGGCACTGCGTTCTTCGCCCCGTACTATCCCGGGCGCGACCCATGGGACACCGCCTACGAGCACATCAGGGATAACTCGGTATTCGTGTTGTATTCGCGACACGGACCGGTGGCCACGCCGACCTGGGAGGCGTTGCGCGAGGCCGTTCAGCACGCGAACCTGGCCCGCATGGTTCGCGAGCGCGCCGCGCCGAATGACGTGCAGGCCAAGGCGCTCTGGGAAAACGGCAGCGTTGAGGCCATCCTGGCCTGGCTGGAAATGCATCCGGCAAGATGACCGGGCCGAACGGCACCCGCTGAATCGTTCCGGCTGAGGAACGACAACCCGGAGGACGACAACACCGTGCATTCGACCTTTCGTCTTGCGAACGCCGACATGGAAGTCGTGATCGAACCTCAATCCCCGGCGGTTCGCCTGCTCAATCCGGCCACCGGGACGGAGTGGATACTGGGCCCCGCCACCGTGTGTGCCTGCGGGTCGGGGGCGGAACAGCCCCGCGTGGGAACTACGGCCCGACGGCCTCGACATTACCGCCCATGCCGGAATATCCACGAAGAAGGCGCTGCGCTTGACATGCTCGTCGCGTTCTATCACTCTGTTTCTCATGAAAGTATGGATGCTTATTGGTTCCAACGGGCGTGCCTGCCCGGAGCGCCAAAAAGCGATTTCTTGTCAATT
>JBAXJV010000491.1:0-2167 GCA_037137675.1 bacterium
CCGGCACGTTTACGCCCAACACATTGGCGATCATTAAAGGGAACCTCTAAAGGATTAAAACTATCATGAAAAAATCCGTCACAGTTTCAGAATTTCTGCTGGCAAGACTGCATGAGCTGGGGCTCAGGCATATTTTCGGGGTTCCCGGCGATTACGTCCTTGATTTCCTGGACAGGATTGTGGATTCCCCTATAAAGCACATCGCAACATGCAATGAACTTAATGCCGGTTACGCGGCCGATGGTTACGCCCGCATGAACGGTGCGGGTGCCGCAGTTGTAACTTATGGTGTCGGAGGACTGAGCATTATCAACGCCGTTGCGGGCGCATTCGCGGAGCAGGTGTCCATGATCGTCATCAGCGGCGCTCCCCCGTCCCATCGCAGGGAGTCGGGGGCGATGGTTCATCACCTCGTTTCCAACTATTACCTTCAGCTGGATATTTTCAAAAAAATCACGACCGATGCGATTATTATTACCGACCCTGATACGGCTCCTGACGAAATCGACCGTTTAATAAAAAACTGCATCGTCCGTAAGCTGCCAGTTTACATTGAACTCCCGGCCGACATGACGCACGCGGCATGCCGCGAACCAGGCGAGCTGCAGTATTCCATTAAGCTGCAGTCCAACAGCGACAGCATGCAGGAGTGTATTGCAGAGGCCGCCGGATTGCTTAATAAGTCCAGCCATCCGCTCATACTGGCGGGCGTGGAATTACTCCGCTTCAGGCTCGGGCAGGATGCGCTCCGGCTGGTAGAAACATCCGAGGTCCCTTATGCCACCATGCTCAGCAGCAAATCCGTTTTGCCTGAGCTTCACCCCCAGTTCACCGGCATCTATCAAGGTGGCTGGAGCCGCGAATCCGTGCTGCGGCAGGTGGAGAATTCGGATTGCCTCCTGTCGCTGGGAGTCTGGATGACAGATATGGACACGGGGCTGTTCAGCATGCACCTCGACAACCGGCGGATGATAACCGTCGGCGGCGGTCAGGTGCGTATCGGGAGCCATTATTATCATCAGATACAGCTGGGAGATTTCATTCGCGAACTGACGCTGGCGGTTAAGCCACGGGCCTACCAGGCTTCCCATCCCGCTGAAGCCTATCGCCCCAAGCAACCGTTCCTGCCTGAAGCCGCCTGTGCTCTGACCGCACCGCGCCTGTACGAATGCATCAATTATTTTCTCGATGACCGGATGGTCCTGCTGGCAGAGCCCGGCGATGCCTTTTGCGCGGCTCCTGAATTCAATATCGAAGAGGCCGAAAATTTTATCGTACAAGCCTACTATTGCTCCATCGGCTATTGTACGCCAGCCGCTTTGGGGGTAGCTCTGGCCCGTCCGCAGAAGCGTCCGGTTATTCTTACGGGCGACGGTGCGTTCCAGATGACAGCCCAGGAAATTTCGACGTTGATCAGGGAACGCTGCCCTGCAGTAATCGTGCTGATCAACAATGACGGCTACCTGGTCGAGCGGCTCCTGCATCAAGACGGACCTTATAACGACATCCAGATGTGGCAATACTCGAAACTACCAGGAGTATTTGATAACGGCTCCTTTGCGCTGGGCTTCCGGGTCACCACCGAGGAAGAGCTGGATCTGGCCATGCAAACCGCTGCCCGGGAAATCAAAAAACTGGTGTTTATTGAAGCCTGCCTGCCAAAGCGCGATTGCTCCTCCGGCCTTGAACGCCTTGGAAAAGCATTCCGGAAGGCGCAGCAGAAATAACACGGACCGCGTGATGAAAAGGGCGGTGGCTAATGGCTCAGAGAATAGGTGATGATGTTGATTGCGATGCGTACGGCGTGTAAATCACCGCCAGCCGCTTCTCGATGAACAGGCCGTAAAATTCCGGCCGGACGCCGCGCCGGCCACCAGGTTGACGCCCAGCCGGACCGCCGACTCTCCCAGTGCGGTTCGCTACACCTTCACCGTAAGACTCTTTCATGCTCTACTCTCTGCCGATTTTAATCGGCGCTTTCGGGCTGACCCCGATTTTCCCTATACAACAGGGCCACCCGAAATTGATCGTGATATATTTCACGATTTACTATTGACATACCCCGCTAATATGTGATCATTTCAAGCCAAACAGCTGATTGCATTGTTTTGTTCGTGAAATATATCGCTAGCATATAACGTAAATATCACACCGAGTCGCAAGAAAT
>JBAXJV010000492.1:0-2159 GCA_037137675.1 bacterium
AGCCCGCCCGCTTCCGCGTGGACGCCTTTGAGGAAACCTTCACCGGAGTAGTGCAGCAAATCCGCCTTTCCGCCGCCACCATCCAAAACGTGGTCACCTACCCGGTGATCTTGCAAGCTGACAACTCGCAGCTAAAACTATTTCCGGGCATGACGGCCAATGTGGACTTTGAAGTCGAACGCCGCACAAACTGTCTGGCCGTCCCCAATTCTGCGCTGCGCTTCACGCCGGAACCGGCCGCAGGCAAAACGCCTGCGCCATCAACCGCGAGCGGATCCAGCGGCCGCACGCGCGGACGCGGCCCGCGGGTCTGGATCCAGCCCGACCCCGCCATCGCCCCGACATCGGTCGTTGTCCGGGTGGGCATTACGGATGGGTCGCTAACCGAGATCCGGGAACCATCGCCGCTGGGCGAGCGCGACGCCGTGCTGACCGGGGTCAGCAAGCCCGGCGATCTGCCCGCCGAAACCGTCAATCCCTTCATGCCCAAAATGCCGGGCGGACGCACAGGTCAGCGTGGTCATTGATATCCAGCACATCCACAAGGTGTACAGCGTCGGCGAGATGAACGTCACCGCGCTGGACGACGTGTCGTTAGGCGTCGAGCGCGGCGATTTTGTGGCCATCATGGGTGCGTCGGGATCGGGCAAGAGCACGCTGCTCAATATTCTCGGTTGCCTCGACCATCCGACTTCCGGCTCGTACCGGCTGGATGAGACTGAGGTGAGCGGCATGACGCAGGATCAACTGGCGCATGTCCGCAACCACAAGCTGGGGTTTATTTTCCAGAATTTCAATTTGCTGTCGCGCACCTCGGCGCTGGAAAATGTGGAATTGCCGCTGCTCTACGGGGCTCCGCTCAGTCACGCTGCCCGTCGCCGCAAGGCCTTGGAAATGCTGGACCGCATGGACCTCGGTTCGCGCGTGCATCATTTTCCAGGCCAGCTCTCGGGTGGCCAGCAGCAGCGCGTAGCTATCGCCCGGGCGCTGGTTAACGGGCCGGCCTTGATTCTGGCCGACGAGCCCACCGGCAACCTCGACAGCCGTTCCAGCAACGAAATCATGAAGCTCTTTCAGGAAGTCAACGCCCAGGGGCTTACGATCATCATGGTAACGCACGAGACCGATGTGGCGCGCTATGCGCGGCGCACGCTGCAGATGCGGGACGGGCGCTTCCTGTGAACATAGGCCCTACGATCAAGATTGCATTCCGGGCTTTGCGCCGCAACCGCGTGCGCTCAGCGCTGACCTCGCTCGGCATCATCATCGGCACCGCCGCCGTGATTGCCGTGCTTTCCGTAGGCCAGGGCGCTTCGGTCATGATCAAATCGCAGATCGGCTCCATGGGCAGCAACCTGCTGCTGATCTTTCCGGGCAGCATGAACATGGGCGGCGTCCGTTCGGGGTCGGGTGGCCAGCAGACGCTCACCGTAGCCGACGGTGAGACCATTGAACGGGAGTGCCCGAAGATTGTGGCGCTGTCGCCATTGATACGTACCGGCAACCAGGTTGTCTACGGCAACAACAACTGGTCCACCGGCATTCAGGGCGTCACCCCGTCCTTCGACCGCGTGCGCAACTGGCCCGCCTCGTCCGGCGACTATTTCACTGAGGCGGACGTGCGCACCGGCGCGCGGGTCTGCCTGCTTGGCGCCACCATTGTAACGCAGCTTTTTCTGGACGAGAATCCCGTGGGCCAATCCATACGCATCCGCAATATGCCCTTCCGCGTGATCGGTGTGCTGGAGCCCAAAGGCAGCGCCGCCTGGGGCCAGGATCAGGACGATACCATTATCATGCCATGGACTACGGTCCGCCGGGTTCTGCAACGCTCGCCATTTTCCAGCGTCAACCAGCTGCTGGTTTCAGTTGCTTCCGAAGATGACGTGGCATCTGTCACAAGCACAATCCGCGCCATTCTCCGCCAGCGCCACCGCTTATCGGAAGGTGTGGACGATGATTTTACGATCACCGATATGGCCGAGATTGCCAAGACGATCACTTCGGTATCTACCCTGATGACGTTGCTGCTGAGCGTAATCGCCTCGATTTCGCTGATCGTGGGCGGCATTGGCATCATGAATATCATGCTGGTGTCGGTGACTGAACGGACCCGCGAGATCGGGATCCGCATGGCCGTCGGGGCGCGGCAGCACGAC
>JBAXJV010000493.1:0-2155 GCA_037137675.1 bacterium
CTCAGGATGCTCTGATGGACCGCTTGATCACCATCCACCTGGAGCATTACGACCGCGATACGGAAGTCATGATCGTCAGGAAAAAGTCAGGGCTGCCTCAGGAAGATGCCGAACGGATCGTGGATATGGTGCGGGAGTTAAGGATGTTCGGGGTGAATAATAACCGGCCGACAATTCGTGCCGGCATTGCCATCGGACGGATTCTTTCTTCCCAGAAACGACGGGCCACTTCGGAAGATGATTTTTTCCTGTTAGTCTGCCGTGATGTGCTTGCCACAGATACCGCCAAAGTAACCCATGGCGGACAGCCGTTGATTCTGGATAAGGTGGAAGAGGTGCTTCGTAAAGTTTGCGGGCCTGGTAATTCCGGGCGGAAAACAGGGAGATAATCCATGCCAGCTGCGAAAAAAGTTTTGAGAGGCGTGCAGAATATACGGACCATGTCGGGGCGTGTGGACGACCAGGCCATCCCTTACAAGGCCTATATGAAAATCAGCGTGCTCGAGATGGAAAAACACCGCCGTGGCGTTGAGCGGGCTTGTGCCCTCGAGAAGGTGCGGAGAATTGACCAGCGGTTTCAGGAGATTGAGGCTGAAAAACAGAAGGCCCTCAAATCCCTGGAAGGGGGGCAGCCGGTCGCTCAATCGTGCGGACGCAGGCCTGTGAGGCGTTCTGCAGCGGCGCCGCTTGCTAGCACCGGGTCGTTTAAGATCAGGTATTAAACAAGGAGCTCTTGATGCTGACAATCTACGATTCACAACATATTCCCACAAGCCGCCAGCGTAAAGGTAGAATGGCTTGCAGGACCCAGACAGGTTTTTTCATGGGCCACACTGAGGCGCATCGTGTGCATCAGTCGAAGTTGGATTTGCTTAACCGGCGTTTCCGTTTTGTCTGGCTGGTCCGGCAGTGGGCGGGGCATCAGGCGAGGATCGGTTTCATAAAGGAGAAATACGCGTGAAAATCAATTGTTTATCCTGCGGGCATAACATTGTGCTCGAAGATGCGTCTTACGGTGATTACGAGGGCGCGATAAAGTGCTATGCTTGCGGCGCCATTCTAGATGTTAAGCTGACTGACGGAAGCGTAAAGTCTGTAAATCTGACGAATATTGAAGCTGCGGTTAAAAAAAACAAACTTAGGGCATAACGCAACGGGAAGAGGGCGATATGGGTGGCACGACATCGAGCAAAGGGAAGTATCTCTACGCGGTCATCCAGGCGACTGCGGACCGTGATTACGGTGAGATCGGCATTGACGGGGCACGGGTTTATCTGATCTCGGACGAGCATGTTGCCGCCGTGGTCAGCGATTACGGCAATGCGAAGATCCGGCCGGAACGCCGCCATATCGCTGCGCATCAGTCTGTTCTCAAGTGCCTCATGCAGGATGATACGCCCCTGCCGATCAGTTTTGGCGTGATTGCCGAAAGCCCGAAAGAAATCAAACGGATCCTCTCCCTCAACCGGAAGTCTTTTGTCAAACAGATCCAGCGGGTGTATGGCAAGGTTGAAATGGGCGTGCGGGTTGCCTGGGATGTCCCCAATATCTTCGAGTATTTTGTCAATACCCACCCCGATCTAAGGCTGGCGCGCGACCAGTTCCTTGGAGGTGACCGAGCTCCTTCCAAGGATGATCAGATTGAAGTCGGGCGGCTTTTTGACAGGATGCTTCAGAATGACCGTGAAGAGCTCACGCAAAAAGTGGAAACAAGCTTGAGAGCGTGCAGCCTCGAAATCAAGCGGAACCCGCCGCGCAACGAAAAAGAGGTTATGAACCTCGCTTGCCTCGTGTCGCGGTCGGCGGTTGAAAAAGATTTCGAAAACGCGATCTGTTCTGCAGCAAGGGAGTTTGATAATAACTTCACCTTCGATTTCAACGGTCCATGGGCACCGCATAACTTTGTGGATGTTGAACTGGTCCTCTGATGTTTCTGATAGATGATATTGTCCTTTCTCCTATTCGCGGCCTGATTTGGGTTTTTCGCGAGATTCATAGCGCCGCCCAAAAAGATCAGGCCGCCGAGCCAGCCGCTATTACAGCCAAGCTCGGTGAACTCTACATGATGCTGGAAACCGGCAAGATGACAGAAGCGGAATTCGACGCCGCAGAAAAGGTGCTGCTCGACCGGCTCGATGTTTTGAACGCAGCTGCG
>JBAXJV010000494.1:0-2149 GCA_037137675.1 bacterium
TACTCGATGGCATTTACGAAATTCAACAAGCGGCTTTCCGTCGTTTTACCTAACAACCTACAGCCTAAACCACTACAGCCTTGGCGTCCCTGTGGGACGCCAGTGCAATTTCTTATTAGTTTATATGGGCGCCTACGGCAATACAGAGGTCGCATCACTCAGCAGATCGAGCCCTGGCACCGTGCTTATATTCCGATAAAGATGGGCTGCGTTGTTAAAGGAACATCAGAAAACATGAAGAAACAAGCATGGATGGTGGCATGCGGCCTGGCCGCTAATTTAGTTGTGATGCAACCGGGATTTGCACAAAAAGAAGGCGACCCGTTTACCGCATCGCCTGAACGGCGCGCGGAACTGCTGGCCAAGGTGCGAGCCGCCGATAAGGCCCGCGAGGAACAGAGGAAGACCGGTCCGGTCGTGACCATCGTCCAGGACGGTCAGCCGGCGGCCACCATCGTATCTGGTGAGAAGGATGCATCCGTTCTCCTTCAGGAATGGATACGGTTGATGAGCGGCGCCACTCTGCCGATCGCCACCAATGATCCCGGTACGGGCGTGCGGATCTATGTGGGCAAGGCGGCGGAGGCCGCCGGACTGAAGCTGTCGGATATCGAGAGCCGTTCCCGGGAAGGGCTGCGCGTCAAGTGTGACGGTAAGAACGTCTATATCGGCGGTCAAACCAACTCGGCAACCTTCCGTGCGGTCGGCCGTTTTCTGGAGGAGGAGTTTGGGTGCCGCTATTTCGACTATACCCAGGGAGGGCGAATCTACCCGGATTGGAAGACATTGAAAGTCCTCAAGGGCGAGTTTTCGGAAGCTCCGGGTTTCCAGTACCGGACGATTTGGGGGTCCGAAGGTGCATTCGGCAACTACGAAGGCATGTGCGGACCGAGAGGGGCCTGGCGGTTTTGGAACGGGGAAGGCGGACTTGGCATTCCCATGGCCCACAGTTGGAGAGTCATTCCCGAAACGGAGTTTGAGCAGCATCCTGACTGGTTCCGGCTGGACAAAAACGGCCAGCGCGTCAAGGGCCCCTGGTTCAACCTGGGCAACCCCGAAGTGCGTAAGCGGTTCATTGAATGGGCGCTGAAGGCCAGCGAGAACGGGAAGAATCGTATTTCCCTGTCGCCACCGGATGACCATCGGGAAGATTACAGCCCCGAGTCTCAGAAGTATGACAATCCAGCCGTCATCGAGCCCACTTCGGGCCGCCCAGCCATGACCGACCGTTTTGTGGGCATGGCGAACGAGGCGGCGACGGCGCTGTACAAACTCAACCCCGACATCCTCTGCGGCTTTTACGCTTACGCCGACTATTCCATTCCGCCAAGCAAACCCGAGTTGCAGAAGCTTTCTCCGGCCCTCAGCGTCTGGATAGCGCCTATCCGGTTCACCCGCTACCACCCACTTGGGCACCCGAATTCGCCGTCGAGCCGGGAACTGAAGGAAATTGTTGACGGCTGGAGCCGCTGTGCCACCACGCTGGGGCTGCGGACCTACAACTTCAACCTGGCCGAAGTGATGACGCCCTTTTCCAAGATCTCGACGTGGTCGCATGATCTGCCATACCTGTTCCGACGCGGCTTCATCGGCGTCAATGTAGAGTCCATCGACGACTGGGAGATCTACGGGCCTCATCTTTACTTGTCGATGCGCTTGGCGTACGACCCGCGCCTCGATCCTTGGGAGATTATGGCCGACTACTGGGACAAGAGCTACGGCCCGGCCGCGGAGATTATGGAGAAATACTGGATGGAGATTGACCAGACGTTCATCAACCTTAAGACGGATACCGGCTCGACCCATGCGTTGCACCACGTCTACACGCCGGAGCGGCTGAAGCTGCTGGACGGGTATCTCGCAGAGGCGGAACGGCTGGTCAAAGGGCAGACGCGGATGGAATACAGCGTCAACCTTGCCCGGCGCGGTCTGACGCGCGCCTTCTTCTGGCGCAAATGGTACGAGGCGATGAACCGCGGTGATGTCGCTGGCGCAGCCACGATCTTCAATGACTGTTACACTTTCGTGAAGGAGTCGATCAAGAGGGGGCACGCCCACCCCATAAGCGAAACCTATCTGAATCGTTTCATCGGGAAAAACCTCTGGTCAGCATGGAAGCTCCTGCACCCCAAAGAGGGCAAGCCGGCTA
>JBAXJV010000495.1:0-2146 GCA_037137675.1 bacterium
CCCAGTCCTGCGGCAGCTTCTGCTGCGTTCGCAACCGCCTCGTGGCCAACACCACGAACCCCGATTCGGGTTTGACGGACCCTACCGATGCCGAGTCCTTGACGCGTGCGCGGATCGAGGGCATCCACGCGTTGAACATGCCGGTGGTCAATGCCATGAACCGGCTCACCTACGTTGCGCCGCTGATCGGCCTCCGGCAGGGGCGGCGCATCGAAACCGACTACACGCTGACGCTCGATGATCTTGTCGAGCGGCGCCGTTTCCAGGATGTCGTGGGCTACACCGGCAGCCACTACGACAACCATGCGTCCGACTACGAGTTCGAGAGCGACGATGCGTTCTTTTACGTCTCCTGCGCGGGCCTGTGGTCTGCACGGACGGCCTGCGAAATTCCCTACCGGATACTTTTGCCGAAAGGGCTTGAAAACGTCTGGCTGGCATGTCGTGCGGCGGGAGCATCGGAGGAGGCTTGCCACAGTTTTCGCCAGCAGCGGGACATCCAGCGCATTGGCGAAGTCTGCGGGCTTGCGGCAGCGCTGGCGGTAAAGGGCCGCGCGGCAAGCCGCGCCGTTTCGTATGACGTCTTGAGGAAAAGCCTGGAAAAAAGCGGCGCCCTGCCGCTGGGCGAACCGGAAGGCATGGATTTCGGCCAGGCGATCAGCCCGCGCGACTTCACTGCGCCCGATTCCTCTGTGCCGGTGAAGGCACGGATAGCGCAGGATATGCGCGCGCTTCAAACGCCGGGCTTCGGGCTGGCGCTCTGGCGGCTGTACAAGACGGGGCAGAAGGCGGGCGGTCCCGGCCTGCAGCCGTGGCTGGTCTCGCGCGACGCCCGGCGCAGCTGGCAGGCAGCGGCGCTCTTTGCCATGTGGAGTGACGACGCCGCAGAGCCGCGGCTTCTGCGTGCGATCGCCAGTCATGAAATTGGCGCGGAACATGATCCATCGATATTCGATCCCCGCAAGGGGTCCAAACGGATTCTTCCGCGCTGGTGGGCAGCCGTAACCCTGTTGCGGCGGTGCGGAACGTTGAAAGCTCTGCCAACGCTGGAAAAACTGGCGGCCACTGCGGACCTGCCAGCTCATCTGCGCCACGCCGTTGGCCTGACCCTGACCCGCATTCTCGACGCGCGCCGGCCAAACGCGCCGACCCGTCGCCGGATAATCCGCCTGCTTGAATAACCCTTCACAACACCCGAGGTAAAGAGCGGATTATGTTTTAATCGCATGTTGACGCGTGCGGCGGCATTCTACTACTGTCAGCCGATTGACCATGGATTCCCAAGCCGTTGGCGCAAATGAGCCGGGCGGCGTACCTCGGGTGTGATTCGCTGATGTTCTCCAGTCAATGGAAGGTGAAAGCCATGAACAGGACAATACCGGCATTGCTGATTCTGCTGTTGACGGGGTGTGCGACAGCCATGGCGGCAGGGCCTTCCGCCAACATGGTCCGGGTGGCGAACGATGTTAAAGCTGCTCAGACAAATGCCGGGGCGCTCGCCTGGTATGTGGTTCCGGCGCTGAGCGACATCCAGCGCCTGCCGCAGGCTTATCCGGTGGACGGAAAATGCAACGGAGAGCTGCGAGCCATGGCGGAGAAGGACGAATTCGATCCGGCCTCATTCGTGGTGTTCCCTTTCAAAGACCTGGACAGGGTCGAGCTGAAACTGTCCGCTTTGGCCGGTCCAGACGGCGCCGTTCTGCCGGCGGAAAATCTGGACCTGAAGGTGGTCAAGGTCTGGCATCAAAACGGCAACGGGTGGTTCTGCTACTTTTCCGATCCGGGCTTGAAGCTGGTCCCAGAACTGCTGCTCAATGACGAGAACTTGATCAAGGTGGACACGGTCACCACCGGCAACTACGCGCGCATTGATTATCCCGCAGGCAGTAAATACTACTGGATCAGCCCGCCGCGCCTGCTGGATTCCCGGGAACGTCGCCGCGGCGGCCGACTGCTCGGCCAGGAGCCGATCCAGAGCACCCGCCCGGCTGCACATCGACGCGCAGATCGCCGACGTCGCGCACCGCAGGTCGTTGCGGCCGGCAAGGCGGGCCTCGGCGTCGGCCAGGCGGCGGGCCAGCGCGTCACGCTCGGCCATCGCCGTCGCCAACGCTGATCAAGGGGAGAACACATGACTGAGGTTTTC
>JBAXJV010000496.1:0-2134 GCA_037137675.1 bacterium
AGTCTCATACCGCTAGTGCAAGTGCTCGTTCATGCGTTCGGGATGGTTTCAGCGGCAATTCCGCAGCACTCGCGCCTGCACTGCCATAAAAGCAATTTCTTATCTGATGCTGTTGCTGCTATGTTCGGTAATTAAAATGATTGCCGGAGAACCTGTGAAGCCGACGACGTGCGTGCCTTATGTCCGCGAAGTGATGAGCGAACCGACCGCCAAGTCCTTGGGAGGATGAGTTGACATGACACCCCCCTTTTCCGCCAGGCAATATCGAATGGGTGAATTGGAGTTCCGGGCCTCGCCCGGCGCCGCCAATCCCTGGACCGAGGTTGAAGTCAGGGTGGTTTTTAAAGGCCCTGACAACCAGCGGTTGAGTCTCGCCGGTTTTTACGACGGTGCTGACCGCTGGGTCATCCGGTTTTGTTTGCCGACGCGCGGGCGTTGGACATACCGTACGGAGTGTCGCCGTCTTGCTGAACTGGAGGGTCGGGAAGGGGCCATTGAAGTGGAGGAACCCCTGACCGGGAATCTGCTCGCCCGGCATGGCGGGATATTGAAGACGGATCGCGCCCATCATTGCCTGACGTATACGGATGGAACGCCGTTTTTCTGGCTGGGGGATACCTGGTGGTTCTGCCCTTCGGACCACATTCCCCTGGAATCCTCGAACCGTCCGGAAATTCCCTCCATGTACCGTCATCTGCTGGAGGTACGCCGGCGTCAGGGGTTTTCGGTCCTGCACATGGCCTTTCTGCGAACGATTCGCGGGACGGAAGCATTAGCCTTCACCCAGACCCTCCGCGATCCCGCGTTTGACGTGACTTACTGGCAAACCGCCGATCGATATATCGCCCTGGCCAACGAGGCCGGTTTGATTCCCGCCATTGCGGTCGGATGGAGCGTCAACTTCGACAACTACTCACTGGAGGAGTTGCGGCATGTTTGGCAATACGTCATGGCGCGATACGGTTCCTTCAATGTGACCTGGTTGATTTGCGGCGAATACAATGTAGTCAAGGAAGGCGAATCTTCTGCCGAACCAATGGAAAAAGCCCTGGCCTTGGGCCGGTATATCAAAGAAATCGATCCCTATCAGCGGGCCATGAGCGTTCATCCTTGGTATTATGTGGGCGATAAGCATCAGGCTTGGGCGGAATCCTGGTGCGATTTCATCATGATCCAAGGCGGACATTGGGGTGATGGGAATACGCCGCCGGCCTCCGTCTATCTGGAGGCGTATAACTCCGGAAAGCCTTGCCTGGATGGCGAAACGAATTACGAGGCCATCCATACGGGGCATCCGGTCACCCCGGCGGGTGTACGTCTGGTTGCCTACCACTCGATTCAGCACGGGGGTTTCGGATTCACCTACGGTAGTCATGGCTTGTGGTATCCGAATGTGGATGAGGCGGACACGACCCATTCGGAGTGGGGCAAGCCGCGGCCTTGGTGGGTGGCGCTCAAGGACTCCGGAGCGGACCACATGGGCCATATGCGAAAGCTGTACGAATCGCTCCCCTGGTGGACGCTTCAACCCTGGCCCGATGCCATTTTGGCCACGCCCAAGGATCCCCAAACCCGCTTGCCCTGTGCCAAGGGCTGTCTGACGCCGTTGAACGCCGTGGTTTATTTTTCGGCGGGATTCCCGCCCGAAGAACCGGTTCATCTTCGGCTGAAGGAATCCGTTTCGGGTGTTTTGAAAGGGGCCTGGTTCAATCCGCGAACGGGCCAGGTTTCGGCCATTCCCCTGGGTGCGCCCGAATCCGGGACGAATCTGTTTTTACCGCCTCGTCCGTCCAATGAGGATTGGGCGTTGACGATCAATAGCCCTGTTTAAAAGGGGGGTACGAAATGAAAAATGTGTACCTGCCGATGCCGCTGGCGGCCGCACTCGGCGTTCAGGGAGGCGAGGAAGTCTCATGGGAATTGCTGGAACGGAAAGAATTGCATTTGGTCAGGAAATCCCCAACCCCACCGAAAGCAAAACGGCGCGCCTGATGGCGCTCCGTTGACTGCGCGATGCATGGATTGCGGATTCCGGCGCTGCTACCCGCCAACGCCGATTTTTTCAGCGGAATTCACAATACACTTTACCCCGCATCGCGCATTCCACCATGTTCACGTGAAGCTAATCTCTGCA
>JBAXJV010000497.1:0-2112 GCA_037137675.1 bacterium
GACAGAAATACGCGAATTTCCTAACAGCCTAACAGCCTGCGTCCCACAGGGACGCTAGTGTAACTAAAACGCAATACGGCGCTGGGATTGGATGGGCGCAAGCAAAGGGCAGGTAACGTAATCTCATATCTACGGCGTTTTGCCCAAATCGCACGAAATCGTCCCTGCGAGCTTCCCCGCGAAGGGCACAACAGATACAACTATATTGTTGTATTATGTTACATATTGCTTCATGATATTCCCGTTCGCCAAACTGGCACGGGGACACTGCGATGAAGCAAGATGCACAAACTGGAATCGCGGACGAAATTCAGAAAGCAACCGTCCGGTTGGTCGCCACGAGTCCGGCAGGGCACAACTTGATTCTGATCGGCGGGTTTCGATACCGCTTTCTAGACCGGAGCGCCCGGACTTCTCGAGACATCGACTACCACTGGGAAGGTGACCTTGATGAGAAGCAGCGGGAACTGACCAGTCTGTTCAGGAAGAGACTCCTGCCTGCACTGCGCCGCCAGTACGGGTTCGACGGGAGTGCAGCCACGGCAATTGGGCCGGATTCCGACTCTCCCGCCGTGAAGACCGTGGTCGTCTCCGTCTGGAAAATTGGAGTCGCGTATAGCCGGATCGAGATACCCGTGGAGGTTACGCGGATCACCCACGCCGACGGGACAGAGATTCGCACGGTGGACGGCGTTGTCTACCCCACATTCTCCGATGCGGATATGGCAGAGGCCAAAATCGTGGCCGTTTTCAACCGGCACATACTGGAGCACCGCGACCTGGTGGACGTGTTCCTTTTCGGCAACCAATTGGTTGCCAGGTCCAAACCCCGACTCGCAAAGAAGTTTAAAACCCTTGGCATCACGCCCGCGATTGTCAAGAAAAGGCTGGACGACCTGGTTAGCCACGCCGTTTACCACGCCAAGTCCGTGCAGACGGTCATCGATATGCAACTCGACCATGCATCCGCGCGGAACATTCAGTCCGCAGGCGGCGGGGCCATGGTCTTACAGCAGGCTCTGGCGACGATCCGCGACCATGTGGGGAAAACATGAAGGCCTTGGAATGGATGCGATTTCTGGAGGCTCAGCACCGGCAGTACGGCAAGTCGCTCTTCCGCGTCGCCGAACTGGCCAACGTTGCAGGTCGCGATACCCATGCCCTGAACATCGAGTTGGCCCGGCTGGTGAAAAAGGGCGTGATTGCTCGCTATACGACTGGTGTTTACGGACTGCCAGACCGTGCGGACGTGGAACAACTTGTTCCGATTTTGGATGACGGCGCCTATCTCACGGGTGCGTATGCCCTGTATCGTCACAATCTGGTCACCCAGCCGCAATCCGAGATGGCCTGCTTCACAAACCGCCGCCATAACCGATCCCGTGAGCGGGCGACCCCGTTTGGCAGGCTAGTTTTCGTCCGCATCGCGTCCAAGGTCTACCGTAAGCCAACCGCCGGCGTACTGGCATCCCCCGAACAAGCTTTTATTGATTTCATCCATCTGGCACAGAAGCGGGGGGTTGATCCTTCTTCAATCGTCACGTTTCAGAGATTGGCAAGACTGTCGCAACGTCGCTTATCGCTCATCCTCAAACGCTATCCGCCATCCGTGGGAAAACGGGTACACCAGATCCTTTCGTCTGCCTAACCGGGCCAACCGTGGCGCACATATTCGATTTGTCCTGGACTCTTCTCTTTATCTTTTGCGCGGAAGTATTCAGCAATCCGCGTTACCCCTTGTTTTGCCGTAGCGGTGCATTACTTATGGGGATGTCACTAAGATCTTGTCGGAGGTGTGTCCAATTTATGAGAGCGGTGGCGCAAGGCAGGGGTACGCGCGGGCTCGGCTTGATGCGCGAACCAGCATTGGGCCCCGGAGAATTGCGTTCAAGCATGGGAGTGCTTCCGCTCGGAGGCGGAACAGGAGCACTCAAAAGCCGTATTTATCCCCCCCCTAAAACCTATCCGTTTATGTATTGCATCCAGTTGACCAAAAGGAATGTTGTATCTATGCGCCATCAAAACAACGTATGTGTTGTTACGAAACCGGGTTGTTATGACGTGCCATGACCCCGGCGACCTTGAACCGCAGCATTTCTGCGCATTCCGGTC
>JBAXJV010000498.1:0-2109 GCA_037137675.1 bacterium
CAGGCCTTGGGCGGCGAAGGCTTCGTTGAGCTCGATCACATCCATCTGCGCCAGGGTCAATCCGGTTTGCTGCAGCACTTTGCGCACGGCGGGTGCGGGGCCAAAACCCATGATGCGTGGCGCCAAACCTGCCGTGGCCATGCCGAGCACGCGTGCCTTGGCGCCCGTGCCGAGGATGGCCACGGTAAACTCGCGCCCGGGCAGAAACTCCTCAACCAGCACAGGCTGGTGGTGTGCGCCGAGCAGCGCTATGCAGACGCGCTGTAGCTGTTCAGCGTTTTCGATCCGGGAGGTTTTATCAATGCCCTTGCCAGTCCCTTCAGCAATGGGCTTCGCGAAGAGCGGAAAGGGCAGCGTGATGCCGTCAATGTCGGACGCCTCGCGGACGACGTGAAAAGCGGGGGTGGTGAGGCCGTAACTATGGACCAGACGCTTGGCTATGGCCTTGTCGAGCGTGACGGTGCAAACAAGTGGATCAGAAAGCGCGCAGGGTACGCCGTAGGCTTCCAGCAGGGCGGGCACCTGAGCTTCGCGGTTACGTCCGCCCAGGCCCTCGGCGATGTTGAAAACCAGATCCCAACGATCGCCCGCGACGAGGCGCTGAGCGAGGGCGCGCACATTGCCGATGCGCTGTGTGACATAGCCGGCGGCGCGGATGGCGGCCTCCAGCGCGTCTATCGTGACATCTTCGTCGAACTCGGCGACGGTCTCCTCGGTATAGCCGAGCGCCAGATAGTCGCTGCGCAGGTCGTAGGTTAGTCCAATCAGGGGCGGGTTCATGCCCACAGAAAGGTCTGCTGTCCGTTGTCGGGCGCAACTGCGGGCTTGCGCTGGGCAGGGCGGCGCTGCAGGCGGCGGTTACCGGACGGGAGAATGGCCGACAGGTGGCCGGTGGCAAGCTCCCATACGCCTGGCGAAGAGCTGGCTGCAGGCCGTGACTCCTGACGCGCCGCGCTCACCATGGGCTCCGGGTAGTTGATCAGCATGCCCTCGAAGTTCCGCAGCACAGTGTGCGTGGGACTCACGGAAACGATGTAGTTTGGAAGAAGCGGTAGTTTTCCGCCGCCGTGCGGGGCGTCCACGACGTAGGTCGGGATAGCCAGTCCGCTCAGGCGTCCGCGCAGATACTCCATGATCTCGATGCCCCGGCTGATCGGTGTGCGGAAATGTTCCACTCCGCGCACCAGATCACACTGGAACATGTAATAGGGCCGGACGCGTTCACGGACGAGCCCGCGGCAGAGGCTCTCCATGATGCGCGGATCGTCGTTGATTCCCCGCAGCAATACGCTCTGATTGCCCAGCGGAATGCCGGCATTAGCCAGCTTTGCCAGCGCTGCGCGGGACTCCGGCGTAAGCTCCTGCGGATGGTTGAAGTGGGTGTTGATCCAGACCGGATGGTATTTGGAGAGCATTTTGACGAGCTCGTCCGTGATGCGCTGGGGCAGCACGACCGGTGTGCGGGTGCCAATACGGATGATCTCGACGCTCGGTACGGCGCGCACGGCTTGTACAATACGCTCCAGTAGCGATGTGGACATGGTGAGCGGGTCACCGCCGGAAAGAATCACGTCGGTGATTTCCGGATGGGCCTTCAGGTATTCGGTTGCCCGGCGCAATTGCTCCACGGAGATCGTGCATTCACGCGTGCCGGCCACGCGTTTGCGCGTGCAATGGCGGCAGTACATGGAACACATGGTGGTGGTCATCAATAACGCGCGGTCGCGGTAGCGATGGATCAACCCGGGAACCGGCATGTCCTGCTCTTCCGCCAGCGGATCGGCATGCAGAAAAGACGGATCGAGCAGCTCGCGTGACTGCGGTACTGCCTGGGAGAAAACCGGGTCGCTATAGTCCGGTTTCTGAATGACGGAGAGATAATATGGCGTGATTGCCAGAGGGTAGCGTGAGGCTACTTCGGCGATCCTGGTTTGCCGCTGGAGCGCCGGAAAAGCCTGGGCAAGCTGTTCAAAGGTGCGGATACGGTGGCGAATCTGCCAGCGCCAGTCCTGCCACTGCGGATCTTGTTGCAGTGTGCTCAGGTCGGAGACAGGGTGCGCAGCCGCTCCTGGAGCAGGGCCTTCAGGGCTCGGAGCTGGCCATTGGCGG
>JBAXJV010000499.1:0-2107 GCA_037137675.1 bacterium
AGTCTTTACGGTTGTAGTATTCTGGAAGTCTGCGTCCCCGGTAAAGGTCTGCGTTACCGACCACGTGTGCCTGGTTGATGGGATGGCGGTGATGGTAGAATTGACGGCGGCAAACGCCGGGTCTGTATGGTCCCGCTTCTCAGTGGCAACGGCGTCGTTGGTGTACTTCTGGGAGGCGGTGGTGAGAGAGGTAATCTCTTTGTTGGTGTACGCCTGCCACGCCGCTGGGTACCCCGCAATAGCAGAGTCTGTATACGCAGTGGCCTTCCCGAAGTAGGTGGTGTCCTGCCCGTCTACGTAGCTCTTAAGCGCGTACGCTGTAGTCTGGTTACCCCACCGGTCGTCGCCATACTTCTTGTTAACTACGTCGTGGTCGTTTACCGGGTCCGCTACCCCCGAGATGACGCGACCGGTGACCGACCTTAACTCGCCGGAGCCATCCACACTCCAGTGGTCGACGCCGCCGGCCTGCAGGTGCAGCGCAGCTCCAGCTCCCTGGGCCCCAACGGTCAACTGCCCGGCGGTCTTAACCAAGAACTGGGTGCTGGAGGAGTCTAGGTACACGTTCCCGGACAGGTTAAGCGTGTTCTTGACTGCCACTGACTTGGGGAAAGCGATGTCTGTAGTAAACGTAGGCGCCGTCTGGAACGCGGACGGGCCGGCGACGACAGTGCTCCCCACGAGTGTGGTAGCCCCCGCCATCGTGGCGTCCCCTAGGACCTTTACCGTTGCTCCTAGGCGGCTTACGTTCACAGCTGTGTCGTTAACTCCGGTGCCGATGAGTAACGTACTTCCGGCGGCTGGGGAGGTTACCCCCGTAGCAACTACACGCTTTGTCGTGTCCACCACGGGAACTACCGCATCCCCGGTGAGTAGCGTGCTGAACCGTACGGTGCCGTACCGGTTGTCTGTCGCGTGTACAACGCGCGGCTCCATCGTGCTGGTGCCGGGGCCGAAGAGGTCCCCGCCCAGGTGCACAAGGTCCGACGCTACCCCGGCCGTTGAGCCTCCTGGGTCTAGTACCCACTGCTCGTAGATCAGGCGGTCTGACCCGGGAGGGCAAGAGGCCAGCTTGATGACGGGGGTGTCTTGCTGCACCCCGCCGCGACGCGGGATTACCAGGTTAGTAGCGTCGAGCAGCATCTCGTGGTTGAGCCGCTCCTTGCCCGTCCCGATCTTGATCAACAGCGAGTCGCCCTTGCGCAGCCGGTTGGGGGCGGAGATGACCGCGGTTCCCACGGTGTGGAAGTACTTGAAGACGGCGGTGAACTGCTGTCTCGCGGCGTCGTAGGTGACGACAGTCACGTCTTCGTAGTCGCCGGTAACCCTGCTGCCCAGGTGCAGCACCTGCCCCGGGGTCAGCGCAGGGAGCGTAGGGCTGAACGCCGTTGTGCTGACCTCCTGCGGGGCGTACGCCTTGGCTGGGATCTCGGCGGTGGACCGCGAACTGACGACTCCCTGGTTGAAGAACCCCGCCAGTGTGTTGGCCGTGATCTGCCAGTACCCCTGGTCGATGCCTCCTGAGAAATGGGCGTACCCCGACGTCGTTCCATCCTCCTTCTTGTTGGCCGGGAGGGCGGGGTCGAACTTGATCTTAGTCTTGTAGTCGCCAGCGGGGCACGTCATGGTGACGTAGAAGTCCCAGGGCTCCTCGTGGGGTCCCTGGAGCAGCGCCAGCTCGACGTCAGAGACGGTAGTAGTTCCGTCGTTACGGATGTGCACCAGCAGCGTATCCGACGCGGTCGCTGGAGGCGATGGGATCACACCTGACCCGTCCGCAGGGGCGGCGGGCTGCGGGATCGTTAACGTACTCTGGTGGGTCCACTCGGCATCCGCAGGGTCGGAGTCAGAGCTAACGATGTCAGCTACGAACGCGACGCGTAGCGCGTTCGCCCCTCTAGCAGCGGTAGCGTCTGTGGAAAATACTAGCGTGGTTCCAGAGTCGTCCTTCAGGGAAGCGCCAGCGCGAACCCCGTAGCCGGTTCCGTTGGCAAGGAAAAGCTTGAACTGGTGGTTGCCTGAGGATGCCCCGATCCATACCAGGCCGGAGCCCCCTTTAGCTTCGCCTGGGAGCGGAGGTATCCCTTCCGCTAGCGGCAGGCCGGGG
>JBAXJV010000500.1:0-2100 GCA_037137675.1 bacterium
TTCGACAGCGAGGATCACCTGGTGCGGCTCGACATGAGCGAGTATATGGAAAAGCACAGCGTTTCGCGACTGGTCGGTGCGCCACCGGGCTACGTTGGCTACGACGAAGGCGGGCAGTTGACCGAGGCCGTGCGGCGCAAGCCATATTCCGTGGTGCTGTTCGACGAAATCGAAAAGGCGCATCCGGATGTCTTCAACGTACTGCTCCAGATTCTGGACGACGGGCGCTTGACAGATTCCCACGGCCGCATGGTGAACTTCAAGAACACGATTCTGATCATGACCAGCAACCTCGGCTCACCGGCATTGCTGGAGGGCATTGACCGTGAGGGGCAGATCAAGCCTGCGGCCCGCGCTCAAATCATGGAAGAACTGCGCCGCACCTTCCGGCCGGAATTTCTGAACCGGGTGGACGACGTGGTGCTCTTCAAGCCGCTCGCAATGACCGAGATCGAGCGCATTGTGGATCTTTTATTCGCCGACCTGCGCCAACGGCTGGCCGAGCAGCGCGTAACGCTGGATGTGACTGCAACCGCTCGCACACACGTGGCGCGCTCCGGCTACGACGCCGTCTACGGCGCCCGCCCGCTCAAGCGCTACATCCAGCAGCACGTCGAAACACCGATCGCCCGCAAGCTGATCGCCGGAACGGTGGCTGCAGGCGGCACACTAACGGTGGATGCCAATAAAGCAGGGCTGACAATCGAACCGTAGGCAGGCAGGCAGGCCATATTCATATCAAAGATTGACATGACGTATAGGCGCTTGTATTTTGTACGTCATGAATGTAAAACTCACATTGCGAATGGACGAGGAAATGATTAGGACGGCCAAAGTTGAGGCGAGTCGTCGAGGCAAGTCGGTTTCGCAAATCGTTGGAGAGTTTTTCGACTCTCTGGCGTCTGGAAAACGGCGACAACCAGTACTCCCCCCTATTACGGCTTCGCTAGTGGGCATTCTTAAAGGCAAGGAGATCCAGGAATCCGACTATAAAAAACATCTGCGGGAGAAGTATTCGTGAGAGTACTGCTTGACACGAATGTCGTGCTCGATGTGCTGCTCGCGCGGCAGCCATTCGTAGGAGCCTCGGCAGAAGTTTTTGGTTTAGCCGAACATTCAAGAATCGAAGGGCTCCTGTGTGCAACAACCATCACGACAATTGACTATCTTCTGACTCAAACCATGCCCCGCCCGGCCGCCCGACAAGCGCTGCAAAAGTTACTGGAACTGTTTGAGATTGCGCCGGTCAGCCGGGCCGTGCTGGAAGAGGCGCTCAAAAGCAAGCTGACTGACTTTGAGGACGCGGTACTCGATCAGGCAGGCCGACTGGCGGGGGCCGAAGTCATTGTTACGCGAAATCAAAAAGACTTCCGGCAGGCAACCTTGAAGATTCTCGGCCCCGATGAATTGCTTGCCAGTTTACCTAAATAGCAGTTGTGAGTGGGGGTGATCGGCGAGCCTCATGCGGCAAGGTTCTTGTGGACTACTGACTCACAAATGAGTGAACTACTACGGCCTTTTACGGGGCGAGTTGCCAGCCGCCGCCCAGCGCCATGTAGAGTTGCACCAGGGTGGTGTACTGCTGGAGGCGGATGTTGACCAGCTGGTTTTCGGCGGGGAAGAGCAACTGCTGGGCGTCAAGCACCTCGGTGTAATTTGCGATGCCCAGTTCGTAGCGCCGCAGCGAAAGCGCCACCGCCTTGCGCAGGGACTCGACGCTGCGCGACTGCTGAACCCGCGACTGTTCCAGTTTGAGATGCGCGTTGAGCAGCGTGGCCACTTCTCCGAAAGCCTGCAAGGCCGCGCTTTGATAGGCCAGCTTAGCCTGTTCCCAAATGGCCTTTTGAGCGCGAAACTGGCCGACCAGCTGGCCCCCTTGAAAAACCGGGCCTTGCAAAGTTCCGCCTGTATTCCAAATCATGGTCCGCCCTTTTACCAACTGGTTCAGTTCGGGGCTCTGGGCTCCAAAAAGTGCAGTCAGCCCGATGGCTGGAAAAAAGCTGGCCTTGGCGGCACCGACATTAGCGTTGGCAGCGCGCAGGTTGGCCTCCGCCTGCCGGATATCCGTCATGTCACTGATTGCCAGCCGGACCGTTGTTG
>JBAXJV010000501.1:0-2091 GCA_037137675.1 bacterium
GCTATGGAGATTGCCGCCATGGCGGGGTTCGACTGTCTGTGGCCGGACATGGAGCATGTTGGCAATGATCTGTCGGTGATCGAGAAGGGGATCTGGGCTGCCAAAAGCCAGAACGTTGATGTGATGGTGCGCGTGGCCCGTGGCAGCTACAGCGACTATATCCGTCCGCTGGAAATGGATGCCGCCGGGATCATGGTGCCGCACGTTATGAGCCTGGCAGATGCGCAGGCCGTGGTGCGCATGACGCGGTTTCACCCGCTCGGCCGCCGCCCGGTGGATGGCGGAAACGCCGATGGCGCCTACTGCGGCCTTGAGTTCACCGAATACCTGAAGCAGGCGAACGAGCAGCGCTTCGTGGTGGTGCAGATCGAGGATCCGGAACCGCTGGCGGAGCTGGACGCCATCGCGGCGTTGCCGGGAATCGACATGCTGTTTTTCGGCCCCGGCGATTTTAGCCACGGCATCGGCGCGCCGGGCGTCTGGGACCATCCCCGGCTGCTGGACGCACGCCGCCGCGTGGCCGAGTCCGCAGTGGCCCACGGCAAATTCGCCGGCACGGTGGGCTCCGCCGCCAACCTCGATGAGTTGATCGGGCTCGGCTACCGGTTTGTGTCCATGGGTGCGGACGTGGTGGGGCTCTCGCAATACTGCAAGTCCATCATGGCTGATTTCACCAAGAGGTCGGTGGAGGAAAGCAAGAGCATTTACGGCGGAAAGACCGGGAAGACCGAATGAACATTCTCGAAACCTTCTCACTTAAAGACAGGGTCGCGTTGGTGACAGGCGGCGCTGGATTGTACGGCCGGCAGATCGTGCAGGCGCTGGCGGAGGCGGGAGCGCGAACCTACATCGCTTCCCGTAACCTGGAGGCGCTGGAGAAACTGGCGGCGGAACATCGGGCGCTGGGGCACGATGTGCGTGCCCTGCGGATGGATCAGGCCGACGAGCCCTCCATCTTTTCCGTTCGCGACACGATCGTAAAGGAAAGCGGAAAGTTGGACGTTCTGGTCAACAACGCGGTGGCCCGTCCGGCGAAGAATGGCTATTTCGACGACGCCGCAGCGATTAATGAAAGCCTGCGCGTCAACGGCACGGGGCTGATCCTCGTGACCCGCGCTCTCGGCGAGGTGATGGCTGACGGCGGTTCGATTATCAACATCGGCTCGATGATGGGGCTGGTTGGCGTCGAGCCGGGCAACTATCGGGGCACGGACATGAACGGCTGGTATCCGGACTATTTCTTTCACAAGGGCGGAATGGTGAACCTGACCCGCTTCCTAGCCAGCTACTACGGCTCGCGCGGGATCCGCTGCAACTGCGTGCACCCCGGCGGGCTGCGGTCGCCAAGCCACCCGGATGCCTTCGTGAAGAACTACAGTGAGCGGACCTGCCTCGGTCGCCTGGCCAACGACACGGATATGATGGGGATCATCGTGTTTCTGGCCGCCGCCGCCTCGGTTTATGTGACAGGTACGAATATCCCGGTGGATGGCGGGTATACGGCGAAGTAAGGCGTGAAGAGGTCATGGATACAAAACCGTTTTGTGAGTTCAGACTGTCCCGGCTGATGCTGGGCACTGTTCAATTCGGGCTGCCATATGGCGTGGCCAACCGGACCGGGCAGCCCGGTTACGACGAGGTTAAGGCCATCGTGGCTGCGGCTCTCGACGGCGGGGTGAACTGCATCGATACCGCGTCAGCCTACGGGACCAGCGAAGAGGTGCTTGGCCGCGTCCTGCACGAACTGGGCGTGGCCGATCGCATGGTGGTGGTAACCAAGGTGCGGCCTTTGACTCCTGCCGGATTGGCAGACGGCGCCCTGGCCGCATCGGAGATCGAGCAGTCGTTGGCGGAATCCCGGCGGCGGCTCCGGCTCGACGCTCTGCCGGTGGTGCTCTTTCACCGCGAATCTGACGGGGTGCACCTGCCCGTGCTCGAACGGCTGAAAGCCAGAGGCTGGTTGCAATACGCAGGGGTCTCTTGCGACAACGTTCCAGGTCCTGCGGCGGGGTTTGTGGCGGGTGGCTTTGCCGCTGCCCTGCAACTGCCCGGCAATATCCTTGACCGGCGTCATCAGCGCAGCGGGGGTTT
>JBAXJV010000502.1:0-2064 GCA_037137675.1 bacterium
GTGGCGCCTGACGTGGGCGGCAGCAACACTTACGTGCTTGCCTTTGGGGGCGGGGTGCCCGCCTATGCGGCAACGAACAACCAGACGAATGCGGCGGGCGTTTTCCAGTTGAACCAACTGGTGCTGAACGCCGGCAGCGGAAGCAATCAGATCGTCGGGTCCGGCGCGCTGGTTTTCACGAACACGGGCGCGGCCCTCCAACAAGTGGGGATGGGCCAGTTCCGGATTGCGCATAAACTCGTTTTCACCAACGACCCGGCGATGATCACGGGCAACGGCGCAGGGAACATGTACCTGGCTTCGAATGTGACCGTGGCCGCTGCGGGGCGGGTGCTATTGCAGGGTCAGGGGGCCTGGACCATGGCCCTGCAGTCGTCGAACAATCTTGATGGGACGCTCGGCATGGATGCGCCCAATGCCACGCTTCAACTTGAAAGCGATATGGCTTTGAACGGCGCCAGTGGCGGCAGCGTGACGGTTAGTAACGGGACGGTCAATAGTCAGCCGGCTTCCGGGAACGTGGCCATTGGACTGAATGTCAGCAACCGGCGCTTATTGTTGACCGGTCCCTACTCGGTGTTGCGGGTGAACAGCAGGCCGCCTTTGATGATCGGCAGCGTTCAGTCTGCTTCGTCATCGAACTGCAATGTGACCGTTGATAGCGGAGCGCGGCTCTATGGTGCGCTTAATGTAAGTTACACCACCGCCGCTTACACGGGGGCTGTGAACGGTTGCAGCCTGGTGATTACCAATGGCGGCCAGGTGTTCAACGATAACGTCACTGCCAGCATCATCGGGTACGCGGGAGTCACCAATGTGGCGGCCATCGTCACAGGCCCCAATTCCACCTGGAATCTGGGCGGAATGAACCTCGTCGTGGCCACGAATCTTCCCGCCACGCGCAATAGTTCCCTCACGGTGCGGGATGGCGGTCTGGTGACCAATGCCAACACATTGTTCCTCGGCGGCATCAGCAACACAGTGAGCGTGGCGAACGCGGGTTCCGTCTCGGCAAACACGCTTACAGTCGGCGACGGGACCAACAGTTCAGCCAACACGCTCGCCGTGGATAATGCCACTGTGGCAATCGCCAACAACCTGATTATCGGCAACAACGGGGGGCGGAACAACGCGCTCACGGTTCAGAATGGCGCGATAGTGAACCTACGCAACGGAACACTTGCCTGGGGTGCGGGTGCGGCGGCCAACAACTTCATCGTGGTGGATGGGACATCCTGCATCACGAATGTCGGAACGCTGGCGCTCAACGATGCAGGGCGGACCGTCACCCTTGCTAATGGCGCGGTTGATGGAAAGAACATCCAGTTCTCAGCCGGCGGCGGGTTGCTCGTCGGCACAGCCCCCAACATCGCTCCGGTTAATCTTGTCATCAGCAACTTCACGCTGAACGCTGGCGGGGCGTTCGGCTTCGCGGACAGCATGGTGGGCAACAGTAGCTCGCCCAACAACACCCTGACCGTCGGGTCCGGCGGCCAGTGGAATCTCGGCGGCAGGACCCTCACGCTGGGAATGATCGCGAATCCGTTGTCTACATCGAACAACGTCTTGAAGATCGACGGCGGCGGCATCGGTGGCGGGGCGATCGTAAGAAACATCGGTTTTCTCTATGTTGGCGGGACTTACCCGGCTCCCCGCGTTGTCGGCGCACTGGCAACCACTGGGAACAGCCTGATCGTGACCAATGGCGGAATGCTGGTCAGCTCGAATGCCAACATCGGCAACCCGGTGGGGCCTGGAGCGGGTTACACTGAGTATATATCGAACAATACAGCGGTCGTTACCGGTAGC
This sequence comes from bacterium, assembly GCA_037137675.1. Taxonomy (GTDB): domain Bacteria; phylum Verrucomicrobiota; class Kiritimatiellia; order CAIKKV01; family CAIYGI01; genus CAIYGI01. The sequence continues at coordinate 1,810 of JBAXJV010000502.1, forward strand.
GGATCGAGCTGGACAAATATTGGCACGATATGTATCGGGGGGGCGAATGCCAATGCCGTTTGCAACAGCAACGCATGCTGGATTACCAGTTCAGGGCGAGTTTACACGGCGAATCTGTACATAGGCAGAGACAGTGCAGGCGGCGCCGGATCGATGAATGTGGTCCAGATTGACGGCGCGGGCACCGTGGTTGCAGTTACTACCTGAATTTTGCACCTGAAGGCGTATATTTAGGTTGAAAAACCATCTGGGAAC
>JBAXJV010000503.1:0-2062 GCA_037137675.1 bacterium
CGATTACATCCTGCTCAGTCTTCATCGAATATCCCCCGCAATTCCTGCAACGCCAGACTGATCCGCGATTTTACTGTACCAAGGGGAATCTTCAGCACATCAGCAATTTCCTGATACTGCAATCCCTGGTAAATATTCAGCACAATCGTTTCCCGCAATTTGGGCGACAACCTGTTCAAAGCCTCCTGCACATCCATTCCCGACGACGAAACCGGAAACGCAACGCCACCACCGATCACGGCATCTGTCTGGAGGCTCTGCTCAAGGCGCTGGCACCTTTTCAGCTTGCGCCCGCAATCCGCCCAGACATGCCGGGCCAGCAGATACAGGAACGTCGTGAACTTTGCCACAGGGCGATAGCGCTTCCGCGCTTTGTAGACCCGCACAAAGGTCTCCTGCACCAGATCCTCGGCGTCAATATAAACGCCCATGCGGACAAAAAAGTTCAGCAACCCGTTCTGATGCCGGTGAATCAGTTGTTCAAATGCAGTTCCGGATCCGGCAGCCACCTCGAGCATGAGCTGAACGTCGGGATCAGAATGGATGGATTCCGGCATGGTAGGAGTGGTGAGATTACAGGATGGATATCGGCAAAAGCAACGAAATAGTCCTGTTTGCTAACATTCCTGACAGTCTTACAGCCTTGCAGCCTGACAGCCTGCGTTCAATGGGACGCTAATTACAAAATCAGCGAACCTTTTGCATCGCAATCACGCTTATATCGTCAATCCTTTCAGCAGCATCACCAATCGCAGCAACAATGAATACAAAAACGCTAAGAATAGCCATGTTGATTGCCGCCGGATTAAATCTGTCATACGGGCAAGGCACAAACCAGCTCACCACCAACGCACCAGGCCCCATCTGGAGCTTGCCGGAAATTGTTGTAACAGCCTCCCGGGTTGCTCGCGATATTCAATCCGAACCATCTGCGATATATCGACTTGATGCTTCCGATGGCACTTTGAATGACGCCAAACGAACAACGGGAAGCATGCTTGAGGGAGTGCCGTCGGTGATGCTGCAGAAGACTTCCTACGGCCAGAGCTCTCCATATCTGAGAGGGTTCACCGGTTACCGGACGCTCTGCATGATTGACGGGATCCGGCTCAATAACGCGGCATTCCGCAGCGGTCCAAACCAATATTGGAACACTGTTGACCCGTTGTCTATCGGCCATTACGAACTCGTTATGGGCCCTGGCTCGGTGCTATACGGCAGCGATGCAATCGGTGGCGTTTTAAGCGCACTGACCATGGACCCACCGGATTGGAGCGGTGAATCAACTTGGACCCCACGCCTTTATTACCGTGGGGCCAGCGCCGAACGCTCCAACATTGAACGCCTGCAGCTCGGCGGGCGCCTGACGGAACAATTGGGTTTTGTGGGCGGCTACTCATTGAAAAACTTCGGCGATCTGAGAGGCGGGCAGGAAGTCGGGATGCAGAAACACACCGGATACGACGAACAGGATTTCGACGCGAAACTTGACTGCTACCTTAGCGATGATTCCACCTTTACCGTCGCTCATCAGAGCGTCAGCCAGAACGATGCCTGGCGTACCCACCGGACAATTTACGGCATTGACTGGGAAGGGCTCTCGCATGGCGATGATAAAGTTAATTCCTATGATCAGGAACGCGAGCTCACTTATATGCGCTACCGTGCGGAAAATCTCGACAGATTCGTAGACGGCATTGACCTGACACTATCGAGCCAAACTCAGGATGAGTATAATTACCGCGTCAAAAAAGATAACAATATCGAACAACAAGGCTTTGATGTCGAAACTTTGGGCGGAACATTGCAACTCGAATCGCGGAACGCCCTCGGGCAATGGGTATATGGACTCGATTATTATCACGACATCGTTAATTCATACGGACGTAAGTACAAAGCGGATGGCACGCTCGATAAGATCGAGATTCAAGGGCCGATTGCGGATGACTCTTTCTACGACCTCGCCGGGCTGTTTGTGCAGGACATCATCTCCTGCTTCGACGGCAAAGTTGATATCATTCCCGGCGTCCGTTACACATTCGCCGCTGCCGACGCGAATAAG